>NZ_JCACKO010000052.1:0-35148 GCF_059505445.1 Brasilonema angustatum
CGTATCCCTCTTTTCATTCCCTACACGATAATCATTATTAGTAAAAAACTCGAATTTTAAAAGTGAAGGATAAACTGAGACACTCATTTTTGAAGCATATCATGAGTTAAAATCTCATTTTTTGTTTCAAATCACAAGAAACAATTTCATTCACAAACCGTTTTGGTTCATTTCCCCGAATCCAAGGTGTAACAATCGTCAGTTCCTGTTCAGCTTGCTCAATAGCATCTTGAAAAAGTTTTAAATGGTTACAATCATAAACTGGCTGACTTCCTGCCTGCTGCTCAGGAATTTCTGCCTCAGTCTTGTACTCTAAAATAACTCCATGCTCTCGAATATGTTCAACAAGCCGACGGGTATAACCTCCTGCTTTCTCTAACCGATAAAGGTTCCCAACTAAAATAAAAAGTTCTTCTGCTCTAGATACAGCAACATTGAGAAGATTCGGTCGTTTGTTAATCCAGTTATAGTTATCCAGCGGTTGGCAAACCTTTGTGGATAAAATAATTACTTTCTTTTGAGAACCTTGAAAGTTGTGAATTGTGCCAATATTAGAATCTTTATCATCTTTCCGCATAGCAGGAAATTGTTTGAGTAAACTATTCTTCAATGCATCAGCATGAACGCGAAAAGGTGAAATCACACCAATGTCTTCTGGTGAGTAACCCTGGTTAACCAGATGTTTGATTAATTCATGTACCGCAGTAAGCTCTTGCTGATTAACTTTACCTTTGATGTTTCCCTCAACGTGGTAAGCAATTAAATTTGTTTCTAATGGTGAAGAGGTTGGTTTTGTTTTTACCTCTAATCCGTACCCAACGATGCGATCGCAATATTGAATAATGCTAGGCTGACAGCGATAATGTTCAATCAGGCGAATACCTTCACCTGTATCACCTTCTTCTCCACTTGCTCCCGCAGCTCGATGATAGGTAGTCGCGCATTCTATCTGCTCCGGGCTGTAACAATGGTAATCAGTTTCGGATAATCCACAATCAAGAAAAGCTGTTTTGCAGTATTGCTCGCGTCTTTGGCTTGCTAGTGAGATGATAGGCTCAATTTGTAATGGATCACCAACAATAATGGCGTTGCGCGATCGCACTAGCAATGGAAACGTCTGATGTAGTGGAATCATTCCCGCTTCGTCTACAATCGTGCGATCAATGCATTCCTTCACCGATGGCAGCATATTTCGCACAGATTGTAAAGTACAAGTAATGACAGGAAATATCAAACTCAAAACTCTCAGGTAGTCATCTGAATTTTTGGCAAAAGTGTTAGGAGTTTGATTATTTCCAGAGAAAAAGTTTGAATATGAAGTCAAAGCCTGCTTGACATCTTTCTTGTTTCGCAGTGCGTGTTGATTAAGAAATTGCCGCGATAATTCAAATAATTTTTTGTGTTCTTCATGATAGTCTTCATGGAAGGAACTATAAAAATCTTTTGGTTGAGTTTCCAACCTGCCTTCTAAAGCAGTCAAATTTCTAAGTGTTTCATCACGCTCGTTACCAAAACGGATTATATTATCTGAATTTTCCTTTAATTGGACTTGTACACCTTGTAACTCTCTGGCTTTATCAAGTCTTCCTTCAATGAACCCCGCTTGTTGAACCAAGATACTACGACTGGTAGGGTTTTCAACAGGAAAAGGAGTATCACGGGTTTGTAGAATATATTCTTGGCATCTCGAAGCCGTTCTTGTCACAATATGTGTCTCTGTTGTGCGAGTCACCCAAAGCCACAGCTTTCTCCACCAGGGTAAATTTACTCTGGGTAGCTGTAATATAGCATTATCAAAAATAATCTTAATTTTTTGATAAATATCTATTGGAAATTGTGCATAAAGTTCTAATTGTCTTGCCCTTCTCTCAGACTGAATGATAGCGGCGTTGGCGCTTTCCAGTTCTAATTCTAGTTTTTGTATTTTTGCCTGAAGTTGAGGTTGTTGCGCTTCATCTGAGGCACGTTGGCGGCACAGGTTTAAATAATTATTCTCGTGAAATGTTAAATCGGATTTGATTCTTTTTATTTCTTCTGCTAAATCATTGTAAATATTTTCATCAAAATTATTCTTTTCTAAATAATCAAGAATTGCACTTTGTAACTGTTCTTTAGCGCCTCCAGGAGAATCAATATTAGCTTTACTTCCTCCTTTTAGATATAAAAATTTCTCGTTGAGAGGTTTATCTTTTAGATAGTCATCCAGTTTTTCAATGACATTCGTAACAGCTTTATTGACTGTACTGCTAACAACCGTCAAGTTATTGATATCCTCACCAGTTTCAATTAAATGTATTGCCCGCTTTACAGCTTGTTGAGCAATCACATGAAGGATGAGAGTCGTTTTTCCTGAGCCTGGAGGTCCTTGGACAGCAGTTATGGTTTCTGTTTGAGCGTGTTTCAGTGCTTTCAATTGCGAGTCGGCAGGCGAATTTGTTGGGAAAGCACCCATGTACGTTATTTTGTATTTTGGAAGCTCTGGTTTGCCAAATAGATATTCATAGGCTGGATGCTTTTGTCTAAACCAATATCTTTGATTATCCTTATAATTTTTGAGGATATCCTTTAAGTCAGATCTGAGATTCCAATAAAACTGACTTCCCTGAAACTCAAACAAGTACGGCTGTGGTTTAATCTCTTGATTTTCAGATGAGCGAGGTATACTGACTGATTTAATCCAGTTTTCATAAGTTTCTTCAAAATCTAATCCGAAGATATTATTCAGTAAGTGCCTCAACCCATTTTGAATGTTCAATTGTTCGCGTTCTTCGTCATCTAATTTGATAAAGGTGGCTAAATTTTCTCCGGCTTCCGTCAGTTTCAGTTCATCAATATTCCATCCTTCTGCTTGATATGCTCCTTGAAGAATGGATGTTATGTCCAAGGTAAATAGAGGACGAAAATAAGATTTTTCTTCTTCTTGCGTACGAATTTGAGGAAAGGATAATGCCCAGAGTGTCTCTTGACTTGATTGCCCTTTATTAACTTCTTTTTGCAACTCTGAAAAGGTATCTTGCTCAATGAATACACGATTGCCTTTCAGGTTTACATCTCGCTGCTTTACTTTATCTGCTGAAATTTTGGCTTGACTATAATCCTCCAAAGCAATGAACTTTAACCATGCGTTGAGAATGGGTTCTACTTTGCTGGCTTTGTTCAAAACACCCTCCTGGTTGCTGCACTTGCTTGATTGTATTATAGGTTACTAGTTACTGTGTCCAATACAAAGCATTAACCCGCAAGCCAAAGCACAGGCATTGCTATCATCAAAGATAATGGCAGGGTCAAGAGATTTTGTTTTTGGACGCAGTCTGATTTAACTGGCAACTTGGATCAAGAAATTCGACAGAACAATAAAAACATATAAAACAAGTTCAAGAGTCGCATTGCAGCCATCACGGTAACTCTAGAGTATGCCACAATAGCGAAACAGAAGCGACTATTAAATTCAGTTAGGAGTTCTCGTTGTGGAGTCCCGATATAACCCAGCAGCAATTGAGGAAAAATGGCAAAAAACATGGACTGAACAAGGCTTAGATAAAACTATTACAGATAGCAATAAGCCAAAATACTACGCGTTGTCCATGTTCCCTTATCCTTCGGGCAGCCTGCACATGGGTCACGTCCGTAATTATACGATTACTGATGTAATTGCTCGCCTCAAACGGATGCAAGGTTATCGGGTACTACATCCTATGGGTTGGGATGCTTTTGGCTTACCAGCAGAAAACGCCGCGATTGATCGAGGAATACCGCCTGCAAAGTGGACGTATGAAAATATGGCTCAGATGCAGCAACAATTAAAGCGTCTTGGTTTGTCAATTGATTGGGATTGCGAACTTGCCACGTGTTCGCCTGATTATTATAAGTGGACGCAATGGATTTTCTTGCAATTTTTAAAAGCGGGGTTGGCTTACCAAAAAGAAGCTGCTGTAAACTGGGACCCAATTGACCAAACTGTCGTCGCAAATGAGCAAGTTGATAGCGAAGGACGTTCCTGGCGTAGTGGTGCCAAAGTTGAACGCAAACTCTTGCGGCAGTGGTTTTTGAAGATTACTGACTACGCTGAAGAATTGTTGAATGACCTCAACAAATTACCAGGTTGGCCTGAACGCGTCAAGTTGATGCAGGCAAACTGGATTGGTAAATCCACAGGGGCGTACTTGGAATTTCCCATTGTTGGGATGGAAGAAAAAATCGGCGTGTATACCACACGTCCAGATACAGTTTTTGGCGTTAGCTACGTTGTGTTAGCGCCAGAACATCCTTTGACAAAGCGCGTCGCGACACAAGAACGAGAAGCAGAAGTAGAAGCTTTTATTCAAGAGGTTTCCAATCAAAGCGAGTTGGAACGCACCGCTGAAGATAAACCCAAGCGTGGAATTCCCACTGGGGGTAAAGCAATAAACCCGTTTACTGGGGAAGAAATTCCTATCTGGATTGCTGATTACGTGCTGTACGAGTACGGTACGGGCGCAGTGATGGGCGTTCCCGCACACGATGCACGAGATTTTAAGTTTGCCAAGGAACAGAATCTGCCTATTAAAGTGGTGATTGTACCACAGGCAGAAGCAGATAAGGATTCTACTCCACAAGCGGCATACACAGAACCAGGAATTGTGGTTAATTCCGGTCAATTCGATGGCATGGCTTCCACAGATGCTAAGAGTGCGATCGTGGAATACGCTGAACAACAAAGTTTTGGCAAAGCACGGGTACAGTATCGCTTGCGCGATTGGTTGATTTCACGGCAAAGATACTGGGGCGCACCCATTCCAGTGATTCACTGTCCGAGCTGTGGCACAGTACCAGTTCCAGAAGAAGATTTGCCAGTGCAGTTGCCAGAAAATGTTGAATTTTCTGGACGCGGACCCTCACCCTTGGCTAAATTAGAAGATTGGGTGAATGTGCCTTGCCCAACTTGTGGTACTCCGGCAAAGCGGGAAACTGACACGATGGACACCTTTATTGATTCCTCGTGGTACTTCTTGCGCTTTACCGATGCTAAAAATGAGCAACAGGTTTTTGATTCAGCGAAGACAAATGACTGGATGCCAGTGGATCAATATGTAGGTGGTATTGAACACGCGATTTTGCACTTGTTGTATTCGCGGTTCTTTACAAAAGTATTGCGAGACAGAGGTTTGTTGAATTTTGATGAACCCTTCCAACGCTTATTGACTCAAGGCATGGTGCAGGGTTTAACTTATTTAAATCCTAACAAGTCTGGAAAAGATAAATGGATTCCTTCCTATCTTGTCAGCAATCCGGATGACCCTCGCGATCCGCAAACAGGTGAATTATTGCAACGCCTTTACGCCACCATGTCTAAGTCTAAGGGCAACGGTGTCGCACCAGAAGAAGTTATCAGCAAATATGGTGTGGACACTGCCCGGATGTTCATCTTGTTCAAAGCGCCCCCAGAAAAAGACTTGGAATGGGATGAAGCTGATGTGGAAGGACAATTCCGCTTCTTGAACAGGGTTTGGCGATTGGTAACTGATTTTACCCCCCAACCCAAAGCCGCTAATCATAAGCAAACTCAATTGAGTAAAACGGAAAAAGACTTGCGGCGGGCAATTCACATTGCTATCAAAGAAGCTACGGAAGATATGGAAGGTGAATATCAATTCAATACGGCGGTATCAGAATTGATGAAGTTGAGTAACGCTTTGGCTGACGCTAGCTGCAAAGATTCACCAGTTTATGCAGAAGGTATTCAGACATTGATAGTGTTACTGGCACCTTTTGCACCTCACATTGCTGAAGAATTGTGGCAGCAATTGGGTAATAACGAATCAGTCCACAAACAAGCTTGGATCAAGTATGATGAATCTGCCTTAGTTGCTGATGAAATCACTTTGGTGATTCAAGTTAACGGCAAAAAGCGTGCAGATCTTCAAGTTCCAGCACAAGCAGATAAAGCAGAGTTGGAAAAGTATGCCCGTGAGTCAGAAATTGCCCAGCGTTTCATCGAAGGTAAGGAAATTAAAAAGGTGATTGTGGTGCCAGGAAAGTTAGTAAATTTTGTCGTTGGTTAAAGGGTTTTTCTCACTGACGAAATGAATAAAAAGAAGAAGGTGATATCTTTGTTGCCTTCTTTTTTATTTATAATTTTTTATAGAATATGGTTTATAGCAGTCGAAGCGTAGATTAGGACATAAACTAATGAGAAAATACGAATCCCACAATACTTTCAAGCCTGTTAAGCGTTAAGCGTTAAGCGTTCCCTGCTATATCAGCTTTTAGACAAACTAAAGTTCGTGCTACGAGATATCTGTCTCACACAGATACTCTTTCTTTTATCTTTATACAACTAACTCATAGCCTGCTTAACTTTTTGCGATCGCTGTTTAGTTTAAAGTCTAGTTGATTTGGAAATTGTGGAGATCACCAAGGGCTATGAATCCAAAGGCTTTAATTGCAGAATTTATAGGGACTTTTGCCCTAATTTTCGTTGGCATTAGTTCTATCGCTACAAATCACATTACAAAAATTGGAACTCTCTCACCTGTCGATTTAGTAGCAATTGCCCTTGCCCACGGTTTTACAATTGCTGTTATGGTCAGTGCGACAGCTGCTATCAGTGGTGGTCACCTTAACCCCGCCGTGACTTTTGGAGCTTTATTAACTCGCAAAATTGATGGCAAAAATGCTGTAGGGTACATAATATCCCAATGTTTGGGCGGAATCTTCGCCGCTAGTATAGTCAAGCTAGCTATTCCCCTAGAAGCACTCCAAGCTGTGGGAATGGGTACGCCATCTCTCGGTAAAAATATTACTCCTTTGATGGGTTTAGTCATGGAATTTATCATGACTTTCTTTCTCGTATTCGTTATCTTTGGTACAGCCATTGATAAACGCGCACCCAAAATGGGAGGCTTGTTTATTGGTTTGACAGTAGCTTTAGATATCCTGGCTGGTGGTGCAATTACTGGTGCGGCAATGAATCCAGCGCGTTATCTTGGTCCTGCTTTAATAACAGGTAGACTCCAGGATTTCTGGCTATATTGGATTGGTCCTTTAGGTGGTGGCGCAGTTGCGGCTTTGCTGTATCATTATCAACTGGAAGAAAAAAGCAGCCACAGTACCTGAGGGCTGACCTAGATCAAATAATTTCTCTACCAAATATCATATTCATAAAATTTGCCCTTGAAAGTCGAATTCATTATGAGTATGATTTAGAAGTAGATTCACTAAGGAGCTAAGCTTATGTTGGCTAATCGAGAAGGGCAAAAAGTTCCCAGTATTACCTTTCGCACCCGCAAGGACAGTGATTGGGTGGATATGACTACCGATCAGCTATTCGCAGGTAAAACTGTGGCAGTCTTTTCCCTACCGGGAGCATTTACTCCTACTTGCTCATCAACTCATGTTCCTGGGTACAACTATCTAGCAAAAGTTTTTAAAGAAAATGGCGTGGATGATATCGTCTGCGTCTCCGTGAATGATGCTTTTGTGATGAATGAATGGGCAAAAGACCAACAAGCAGAAAATATAACTTTTATACCTGATGGCAATGGTCAATTCACAGAAGGCATGGGAATGCTTGTGGATAAATCAGACCTAGGGTTTGGCAAACGCTCTTGGCGCTATTCTATGTTGGTCAAAGATGGGGTCGTTGAAAAGATGTTTGTTGAGCCTGAAGAACCAGGCGATCCCTTTAAGGTATCTGATGCAGAGACAATGCTGCAATATATCAACCCTAAAGCCGGGAAACCTGAACTGGTTTCTCTGTTTACAAGAGTTGGTTGTCCCTACTGCGCCCGTGCCAAATCTATGTTGACAGACCGTGGCATTGGTTACGAAGAAATTGTTTTGGGTAAAGATGTCACACCTCGCACTTTACAAGCTGTCACAGGTGCATCCACTGTTCCCCAAGTGTTTGTTGATGGCAAACTCATTGGTGGTTCTGAAGCATTGGAAGCTTATTTAAGTGCTAAGTAGCGTTGTAGCTCTTGATTGGCAGGCATATAGCCTGTGAATGAAGTAGGGTGGGTATTGCCTATACTTACCCTACAGTAAATGTGTATTTCAAGGCGATCGCCCCCTTGAGGCGATCGCCTTAAGGCAAAATCCCTGCAAACAACACAGATAAAAAAATTAACGCCCATATTGGTTCTGGAACAGCACCAGGGAAAGCCGGACAAAACGGGCATTGACCAACTTAACAAAATTTAGAATCAATTTCTGCTCAAACTCTAAAAAATTCGCCAGAGTAGAAAGTAGAGGATATCACCGGTGCTTCTGATCCCCTACTTTTCACTAAAGGTGCATATGACTCAAACTTTAAAACCCACAACAAGTAAAAACCGATACGTTCGTGCTGCCAAACTTGCAGATGTTCAAGCAGCAGGGAGTTTGATCGTTAATCTGGAAAAGCACACCATTGCCCTGTTCTACTCAGACAACAAAGTCTATGCCATAGATAACCGTTGTCCTCACATGGGTTTTCCCCTCCACGGGAGTACTTGTAAAGATGGCATTGTCACTTGCCCTTGGCACTATGCCCGCTTTGATCTTGCGAGTGGGGGAACATTCGATTCTTGGGCGGATGATGTTCGTGCCTTTGCTGTAGAAATTCGGGATGGCGAAGTGTGGGTGAATTTGAGTCCTCAAGTTGACTCTTATGTCCACCACCGCCAACGGCTTGAGGATGGGTTAGAACAAGGCATTTCTCTGGTGATTGCCAAATCTGTGATTGCCTTACTAGACATGGGGGTAGATGCTAGCGAATCCTTCCAAGCAGGATTAGAGTTTGGCACCCGTTACAACAAACAAGGTTGGGGCGCAGGCTTAACCATCCACACCTGCATGATGAACTTGCTGCCCTATCTGGATGCAGAAGACCGACCTCTTGCCCTTTATCAAGGACTTTCAGCTGTAGCCCGTGACAGTGCAGGTGCGCCACCTCACTTTGTAGTTCATCCATTGCCCAATTCCACAGCTGACATCGAGACTCTCAAAAGTTGGTTCCGTCAGTTTATCGAACGTCGGGATAGTGAAGCGGCAGAACGTTGTCTAATATCTGCAATTCGGATGGGTGCTGATAACAAACAAATAGCAGATATGTTATTTGCTGCTGCTACAGACCACCGCTATATTGATGTCGGTCATACACTCGACTTTATTAACAAGGCGTTAGAAGCACTTGATGCGATCGATTGGCAGGGTGCTGAGAAAGTTTTAGCAAGTTTGATTTCTGGTTTGGCAAATGCCTCCCGCATGGAAGAGTCAAATTCCTGGCGCTACCCTGTGGATTTAGTCGAAATTTTAGAGTCTGCGTTTGAGGAGTTACCCGCAGCCTTGGAAGAAGGACGCCCTCAATGGGGAACTTGGTCTGGTCGAGAAGAATTGGTTCCTATTCTATTAGGTGAAGATGCCCAAGCTATAACCGACGCGCTATTGACTGCACTCAAACAAGGTTGCACTCAAGAGCAATTAGCAGGTGTCGTTACTTACACAGCCGCCCTGCGGGTTGCCCGATTCAATACCAATAACGATTTTGGAGACTGGGACACAGCACACCATCCCTTCACCTTTGCCAATGCAGTTCATCAAGGATTGCAACGGGTGCCGTCGTTAGAGTTACTTCGGGGTGTGTTTGATGCTGCTATAAGTGTGTACCTCAACCGCTTTTTGAATGTGCCACCGGCCCGACTTCCAGAAGCAAAACAACCAGTTGAAAATCCAGAGAAATTGCTTGAACAATTGCCAGAGTTGTTGAATCGTCAACAGCAGGTGAATGAAGCAGGTCAGTTAGTAGCCCAGTATCTTTACGGTGGTGGCAATCCACAAAAACTACTGGCAATGCTGGGTAAATTAATGCTACGAGAAAATCGGGATTTTCATGTTACTCAAGAAGTAGAAGCCGCTTTCCGTCAGTATTCTGTCTTGGGTGTAACTCCTGCTGGTATTCACGTCTTGGTTGCTGTAACAAGGTATATAGCAGCACACGCGCCGACAATGCGATCGCAAGTCCAAACATATCAAATTGCACATCGGTTGCATAAGGGCGATCGCCTGTTTGAGGAGTGAGAAAGTTTTCGATCACAGAACTGAACCGCTGGTATAGTTCTATTCCCAATCGTAATCCTTCTCTGTAATAGGGATATTATCAACACTTGGCGATACGCTACGCGTATCGCCTTCGGCTTATCGCACTCCTGGTGATGAGGTTAATGTAGGCGAACGCACCCTTGATATTCATACTCTTGTAAAGGCGATGCTCCAGCAGGGAGCCGAAGCATTGCTGATCGCTTCTCAATTTTATTCTGTACTTGCCTATTATGTGTAAATAGTTCTTACTGCTGGTTTTGCAACCAAACTGCCAAGTCGGATATTTCGGAATTGAGCTTGGTAATATCTTCTAAATAGGTTTGGTCTGAGTTGGAAGATTTCATAAAATTATTTTGATAAATTTTAATAGCTTCTTTGTCAATTTACCGATAATACGATAGATGCCCGAATTTTGGGAAACAAGAACGTGCCTTTTTACCATAAGAAAAAAACGCCCGCGTCGAACGCTTTAACCGATCTGATTCGCGCCGTACTTCGTATGAACGCAACGGTGCAAAAATCAGGAACACGCCTAATGCGGGGTACGGGAATAACCAATGCTCGGTGGCAAATGCTGAGTGAGTTATTTGCACTTGAAAAGCGCGTCACGGTAAGCGAATTGGCGCGGCATATGGGCTTAACACGGCAAGCCGTACAACGACTCGCTGACGACATGGCAAGCGACGGTCTGGTTGAGTTTGCCGAAAATCCCGGCGATGCCCGAGCGATGCACTTGCTTCTTACGGAAGCTGGCAGGGCAACGTATCACGATGCGTTGGAGCGCGAATGGCAGTGGACAAATGCGATCGCCGAAGACTTTGACGCGGAACAAATCACTCGTGCCGTGGCACTTCTGGAAGCCATTACGCAGAAGATGCAAAACGATGATTGACAACATATTGTCAATACGCTAGCATTCATAATGATGCACTTTATCACATTCGACGCAAAAATTAAAGGCGAAAGGGAATGGAAAAGATGTTGTCAGAATCAGGACTCGCACTGATTACCTAGCACCCGTCTATGTGCGCAACCAAATCCAAAGGAACTATGAGGGACTATCATGAAATCTTGCGAAGAGCTACGGGACGGAGGTAAGGTCGCCATCGTCGGAGCTGGTCCAGCTGGTACGATGTTGGCGCGGCTATTACAGACACAGGGCTTCTCCGTGAAGGTCTTCGAGCGTGACGCCTCGCCGACCTCGCGGTCGCAAGGCGGCAGCCTCGATCTGCGCAAGAACGCCGGCCAACGGGCGATCGAACAGGCTGGGCTGATGGAGGAATTCCGTCGCCTCTCGCGTAGTGACGCCAAGGCTTTCAAGATGCTGGATTCGCGAGGCAAGCCGCACCCTGCGGACGAAGCCGGAACCCACGAGGAGGCCGGGCCGGAGATCGACCGCGGTGATCTCCGTCAGATGCTGCTTGGTTCGCTCGCTCCCGACACAATTGCCTGGGGCCACGCCGTCAACGATGTCTTGCCCGAGGTGGACGGTCGGTGGCGCATAGAGTTTAAAGATCAAGCACCCGTCACCGCCGATCTCGTCGTCGGTGCCGATGGCGTCGGCTCCCGCGTCAGGCCCTGCCTGACGCGGGTCCGCCCGCGCTACACCGGCATGACGATGCTTGCGGGCGTGATCCGCAAGGAGCTTTGGCGCGGCTCCGAACTGTCGAACCTTCTGGGCGAGGGTTCGGTGATGTTCGCCGAGCATCACCAGACCATTTTCGTGCAACGCTGCTCCCGCGACTTGATCCTTCTCTATTACTCGATGGTGGTTGCCCAGGACTGGCCTGCGGCGCAAGGCTTCGCGCTCGACGACAGCAAGGCCGTCCTCAACGCTATCACTGCCGCTTATCACGATTGGTCGCCCGAGCTGTTGACGATGCTGACACAAGTCGACGGCAATTTCCATCGCTGGCCTCTGTCCGTGATGCCGCCGGACCACCGGTGGGAGACGCGGCCGGGTCTTGCCATGGTCGGCGACTCGTCGCACGCCATGCCGCCGTTCACCGGCAAGGGGGTGAACCTTGCACTGCTCGACTCGCTCGAACTGGCCGACGGCTTAGTGGCCAATCCGGCCGCCGAGGTCACGGAGGCCGTGAAAAAGTGCGAGGCGCGTATGCAGGAGCGGACACGCAATGAGATTTCGGAATGCCTGGAAGTCGGACGACACATTTACGGACTCGAAATCGACTTTAGCAAGCCGTAGTGAAGTGATGCCGAAATCCAAATTCAATCATCCCTGTTAAGGATCAACCATGACTATTGATAACAATAAAGGGAGATGCAGCATGAGTAGTTTGCTAACCAAAATAAAGCCGCCCGTTCTGTTTTACCCGAATTTTCTCAATTCGGTAGATGACTTCGATTGGTTTCAAAAGTCCAAGGAACTCGAATGGACTCGGAGCGAAATCAATATATATGGAAAATCAATTCCCGTACCGCGTGATGAGTCCCTGTTTGGCGACGACCTGCACTACGAATATCGTGGCACCAAGATTGAAGCCGCTCCCTGGCCCGACTTCTTGCTAGAAGCCCGCGATCGCATTCAAGCATTGAGCGGATATCAGTTCAATTTTGTAGTCGGTAATCGCTACCGAACAGGCAAAGACTCAATTGGCTGGCACTCTGATAATTTCCCTCAGATCGGTAAAAGACCTGCGTTAGCCGAAGGCTTTGGCGCAGCCATCGCCTCTTTAAGCTTAGGTAGCACTCGCAAATTTAAGCTGCGGCACAAGGACAGCGGTGAAACTGTTGAATACCATCTAGAGAGCGGGTCTTTGTTGATCATGCTTCCTGGCTGTCAAGAAGACTGGGTTCACACGGTTCCAAAAACCGCTCGTCCAGTTGGCGAACGAATCAACTGGACGTTTAGACCACATGTGGAGGCGATCGGTAATGGTGAGCAAAAACCTGAGCGCGATCTTCCCCGGTCTCTTTGGGGCAAAAGCCAGGTGTGGCAGGTCATAGGCAACGTTATGCCGCTTGAGGGTTACCTTCTGACTTCCACCCAATCAAATCACGTGAAACGAAATATTTATGAAAGTTATAGTAACAGGTTCGTTAGGAAACATCGGCAAGCCCCTGGCAACCGAGTTAGTACAAAAAGGTCATACAGTTACGGTTATCAGCAGCAAGCCGGAAAAGCAAAAAGACATTGAAGCCAATGGCGCGATCGCCGCCATCGGCTCATTGGAAGACGTTGATTTTCTGGTGTCTACCTTTACCGGAGCCGATGCCGTCTATGCTATGGTGCCGCCAAACTTTACCGCACCCGATCCGAGAGAGCATTACCGGAGAATCGGCAGCAGCTATGCACAAGCCATTCAACGGTCGGGCGTAAAGCGTGTGGTTCATCTCAGCAGTTGGGGCGCACATTTAGATAAGGGCACCGGATTCATCGTCGGTTCTCATGATGTAGAAGGCATTCTGAATGAGCTGTCAGACGTAGCCATTACGCATCTGCGCGCTGGTTACATCTACTACAATCTTTACAGCTTTGTTGACATGATAAAAGGTCAGGGCTTTATCGGTGCAAACTATGGTGGTGACGACAAGATCGTAATGGTTGCCCCAAGAGATATTGCCGCCGCCGCTGTAGAAGAGATAGAAACACCTGCTACCGACAAGAAAGTGCGCTATGTGGCGAGCGACGAGCATACTGCCAACGAAACCGCTGATATCTTAGGCATCGCTATTGGTAAGCCGGATTTAAAATGGGTAACTTTTACTGATGAGCAAATGCAAGATGCTTTGGAAAAGAAAGGAATGCCGGCACATATTGCCGCTAAATCTGTTGAATTGGGTGCCAGCATTCACAGCGGCGCATTGCGGCAGGATTACGAACTGCATAAGCCAATTGCTATGGGCAAAGTAAAGTTGGAAGATTTTGCAAAGGAATTTGCTGCTGGTTTTTAAAAAGGTTGATTGTCTTTGGCGACAGCTATAATTGAAATAATTCTAGTTGTTGAGCAGAAACACCTGTTTCCATTTGCTTTACAAACGCCCCAATTTACCAAATAGCCTCAAGATTTAACACAAATCCAGGTAGCACATCCTCGCCTGACAAACTAACAGGAGATTCCAACACTTCAACCTCTTGCCCAATTCGATAAATCTCTACTTGCCGAGATTTACGATTAATTAACCAACCCAAACGAGTACCATTCTCTTGGTATTCTTTCATCTTCTCCCGAGTCACTTTCAAACTATCACTCGGCGAAAGTAATTCAACTACAAAATCAGGACAAAGTGGTAGAAATCTTGTTTGTTGTTCTTGAGTCAGTGCATTCCAGCGTTCCAGTTTCACCCAAGCAGCATCAGGGGAACGATCCGCGCCGTTAAAAAGTTTAAACCCTGTTGAAGAATCGAAAACTATACCTAGTTTTTTTTGTTCATTCCATAACCAAATTTGACCAGTTAGTCCAGCATTACGGTTTCCTGTTTCTCCCCCTGTGGGTGGCATAATAATTAATTCTCCTGTAGCAGTGCGTTCAAACCTCAAATCGCGGTTTGCCTGACATAGCTGGAAAAATTGCTCATCTGTCAGTTCAATCACAGGATTGAGATTAACTATTAGGGCATTCATAGGGGGATTTAAGATTGGGGTATCTATATTTTACCGATTCTATTGTAGAGACGTTGCATGCAACGTCTCTACAACGTGGAATGCAATGCATCACATCCACAAATTTGCTGGATTATTCTTGTCATGTTCCCATTTAACAGAGTTATAAAGTATGTACTCTCGAATCTGGTCTAGAGAACCATCAGCGCGAATTATGTGTTCATAAAATCGCTGTTGCCAAGCAAACTCAGGATAACCGTTCATTCTGCACCATTTGGTAACAGCAGATTTGTAAGAACGTAAAATTACACTTAAAGTACCAGCTTTGGGAGAAATTTCCGACGCTGCTTTGGAGATATCAGATTGATTGAAATTTGTAGAGACATTGCATCCGAAAGTTCTACATTCAGAACGTTCAATAACAACAATTCCATGCATGTGATTGGGCATTATTACATACGTGTCTATATAGGTATCTTGACAATGTTTAGGAATTTCTACCCAAAATTTTTCTGCTATTTGCCCAATCGTTGATAAATGCATCTGACCATTTATTACATCACCAAAAAACCATTGGCGTTCATTGGTGCATATGGTCACAAAATAGTATCCATTTGCGGCATAGTCCCGATTCGGCAAACGAATAGATTCAACACGATATTTATTTTTGAATAAGGTCATTCAGTTGGTTTCAAAAAATTGTGTAAAGACGTTGCGTGAAAAATCATATAGAAACGTTCCACAGAATATCTCTACATAACAGACAACGTGTAGAGACGTTGCATGTGAGTCCAGCGCTGCGGGAGGGAAACCCTCCGCAGGCGACTGGCGAACCCGAAGGGCAACGTCTCTACATTTCGCGTCTTTACACGGTTATAACCTACTCAATTCCTTCAATCCGATCTTCAACCTCCTGATACAATTCGCGTAGCAATTCCAAATTACTCTCGCTTGTCTCCCAGTAACCGCGCCCATTGACTTCCAATAAAGTGGAAACAACTTTGCGGAAAGAATGAGGGTTGAGGTTCAACAAACGGTTCCGCATTGCTTCATCTTTGATGAAGGTTTCATTGGTGTCCTCATAAACCCAGTTATCCACAGCACCTGCGGTTGCACTCCAACCCATTGTATTTACCAAGCGTTTGGAGAGTTCGCGCACACCTTCGTAACCGTGAGACAGCATTCCTTCGTACCACTTGGGATTTAACAATTTGGTACGAGTATCCAAACGCACGGTTTCTGATAAGGTACGAACTTGAGCATTAGCTGTGGTGGTGTCGGCGATGTAAGATGCTGGTGTTTTACCATCACCCCGCAAGGTAGCGACAACCTTTGTGGGATCAGAATCAAAGTAATGGGAAACATCCGTCAAGCTAATCTCGGATGAGTCGAGATTTTGGAAAGTGACCTCAGCAGTTTTCAAGGTTGTTTCAAAAATCTTTCGGGATTCTGCCATCGTACCGGGGTTATCGGCACTGAAGGCAAAGGATTTGCGGTTGAGGTACATTTCCTGCAACTCGGCTTCGCTGTCCCAAGTGCTGTTTTCTACCGCCAAGTTGATATTGGACGAGTAGGAACCAGAAGCATTGGAAAACACGCGAGTTGCTGCTTGGCGCAGGTTGATCCCCATTTCCTCTGCTTGGTCGAGAGCATGTCTGCGGACGTAGTTCATTGATGGTGGTTCATCTGCTTCCGCCGCCATTTTCACCGCTTGATCTAGCAAATTCATTTGGTTGATGAATAAATCGCGGAAGACACCAGAACAGTTGACAACCACATCAATACGCGGACGTCCCAACTCTTGTAGAGGTATTAATTCTAACTTATTAACCCGTCCCAAAGCATCGGGAACCGGTCGTACTCCCACCATCCACATAATTTGTGCCAGTGATTCCCCGTAGGTTTTGATGTTATCAGTTCCCCATAGCACACAAGCGATGGTTTCGGGATACTTGCCGCCGTTTTCTGCTTTGTTACGCGCCAGCAATCGGTCTACAACGATTTTCGCCGACTGTACAGCAGCAGTTGTAGGAATCGATTGGGGATCGAGGGCGTGAATATTTTTACCTGTGGGCAAAACATCTGGGTTACGAATCGGATCACCACCAGGACCTGGAAGGATGTACTCGCCTTCTAAGCCTTTGAGTAATGCGCCCAGTTCATTATCAGCGCAGATTTGCTGTAAGCAGAATTCCAAATACTCAAACAGTGGTTTGAGTGCTGTCGCATCCACCTTGGTATAACCTGCTTTGTGCAGTGCTTCTACCCAAGGTTCTTTTTTGCCCATGTTGAAGAAGTTGAGCTTGGAAACGAGGGAAACTCGTCCTTCTGCGTCGATTTGCTCTTTCACAAGGGCGGAAACTGCAGCGCGGGTTGTCATTGTGATGTCTTGCAGCAGCTGGACATCATCTAAAATGCCTTTGTCGCTGTTTTGGTATACTTCGTCGATGTTACGCCCAATACTGCTTGCGATAATCCGGGGTAGACTTTGAATCTCTTCCTCTGAACGGTCTAAGTTGGCAATGTTGACCAGAGTAGCGATCGCCTCTTCCGCCGATGGTGGTTTACCAACAACGTGTAATCCACATGGCAACAATCGCGATTCAATTTCCATCAACTTGCGATAAACCGAGCCAACAATATTATCGCGTTCTTCGGCGGTCATATCTTTGGCATCTTGCTCGCTCAAGGCGATGTCCTTATCCAAGTTCACCATCCGGCATTTATCCATGATGGTGTTCACAATGGGAATACCGCGTCCAGTATCTTTCAAGGTTTGGTAAGAAGCAATCAACTCGCTGAGTTCTTTCAAACCTTTGTACAATCCAGCATTTTCTGCTGGGGGAGTCAGGTAGGAAATTGTCTCTGCGTAGCTGCGACGCTTGGCAATTGTCGCTTCACTGGGGTTATTTGCGGCGTAGTAGTAAAGATTAGGAATTGTGCCAATCAAATTATCTGGATAACATTCTCCAGACATCCCCATCTGTTTTCCTGGCATAAATTCCAAGGAACCGTGAGTCCCGAAGTGCAGCACAGCGTCAGCTTGCCAAATTTGCTCCAAGTAGGTATAATACGCCGCAAAACCGTGGTGTGGACTTGCAGAACGCGAGAACAACAACCGCATGGGGTCACCTTCGTAACCAAAGGTGGGCTGAACACCAATGAAGACGTTACCGAATTGCTTACCATAAATGAGCAGGTTTTGTCCATCGCTGTTGAGTTGTCCGGGAGGTGGTCCCCAGTTTTCCTCAAGGCGTTGTGAGTAGGGTGTGAATGCTTCATACTCAGGAACCGACATCCGATAAGCAATGTTGAGTTCGGGGCTGTTGTACTGCGCCTGCGCGTCGTGGATGACTTCTTCCATCAACTCCTTGGCGGACTCAGGCAAGTCTTGCACATCATACCCGTTGTTCTGAAGTGCTTTCATCACCTCGTAAATTGAGCCGAACACATCCAAGTATGCGGCGCTTCCCACGTTGCCTTTATCTGGTGGGAAACTGAAAACGGTGATGGCAACTTTCTTGTTTAACTTTGGCTTGCGGCGCAGGTTAGCCCATTTGAGGGCGCGTTGTGCAACTATTTCGATGCGATCTTGCAGGGCGATCGCCTTCCCTGTTGTCCCATCCCGTCCTGATAAAATTATCGGTTCAATTGCGCCATCTAATTCAGGAATGGCAATTTGCAACGCCACCTGAATTGGGTGTAATCCCAAATCGCTATCCTGCCATTCTTCCGTTGTTTGGAAGACCAGAGGCAACACTACCATGTAAGGACGGTTCAGCCGCTTCAGGGAATCAATTGCCTTAGGATGGTCTTGGCGTGCTGGTCCACCTACTAGGGCAAAACCTGTCAAGGAGACGACAGCATCCACTAATGAGGTTTTTGTTGTTGGTTCGTACAAGTACGCATCCACAGGTTTGGAAAAGTCCAAACCTCCAGCAAACACAGGAACAACCCGTGCGCCCATAGCTTCGAGTTCCTGCACCATTGCCACATAATGGGCATCATCACCAGTCACAAGGTGTGTCCGCTGTAACACCAATCCAACACAAGGTGCTAAGGGATCTTTTAAATCATTGAGAATATCTTTACGACTGTTGTACCAGTTGAGGTATTCCTTGACATCTTCAAACATTGTCGGCGCTAGAGGATGCCAAATTCCCATATCGGGATAGACAACTGGTGCTTTGTATTGTACTGACGTAAAAGTTCTCGTCTCTACATTATTTTTCAAGACGTACTTATCAGCTAGCATCAGCAAGAAGTTTTCCAAGTTGTCTGCAGAACCCCCCAGCCAATACTGAAAGCTGAGCATGAAATTTCGGGCGTCCTGTGCTTTGTCCATTGGCAGATACTTCAGGACTTGCGGCAGTGTCCGCAGCAGCTTGAGCATTCCATCTTGGAAGCCAGCGCCAGATTTTTCCTTGCGCTTCCGCATGAATTGTGCGATCGCACTTTTCGATTGCCCCAATTGTGCTAAGGAGAAACTGCCCATTTTATTTAGGCGCATAACTTCGGGCATTGAGGGGAACACAACCGCAACGTCCAGGCGATCGCGATATGGTGCTACTGCTGCGACTAACTTCTGTGCTAAGTCTTCTATAAAAATCAGCGAGGCAATAAAGATATTGGCACTTGCCATATCTTTTTGGAACTCCTGGTAGTTCTCTTGGTCTCGGAGTTCTTCAATCAAGTAACCACTAATTTCAATCGCCAAATTGGGATGATTTTGGTTAATTTCCCGAACCGCTTGTGACAATGCACTCTGGTATTGGGACTCTAACACGACATAGACCACCTTAATTAAATGACGCCCCCGTAGGTTATCAGGCACAATATGTCTAATGGTGGACTTGACGTGAGTGAACATGCTTCCTTGGCTCCTTTGATGCGTGTTCTCGTTTTGTAAAGTTATGTCAGGCAAAATTTGCCTAATGATGACTTTGTTTGTTCGGCAATATGAGATTTTTATCAGAAAATGCTTGCTTAATGGGGATTTTGTCGCCCATCTGACACAAAACGATATAAAAAGCGAAACATTTTGTAAAATTTATTGACGTATAAGTAAAGTATTCACTCAGATATAAGTAATATAAATTTATATAACTTTGATAAATTAGTTACTTTAGTTTCACCACCGTGTGTATTTGAGGAGTGTCTGTATACAAAAGGTGGGCGACTGTTAGTCAAAACTAACTTATACCTCTGTAGAACTTTTGCGTGAGCAAAAAGTAACAATACTGTTATTTTGGACAAAATAGACAAACCAGACGCTTTGAGCATTGGCGATTTGCCTTAGACAGCAGCGTTCGCGCAGCGTCTCGTAGAGAAGCTATCGCCCAAAGCTCAGTGCCTTTGACGAGGGCATTTCTCTATTTATTTAAGTTCTATACGCACACATTTAATAATATTTTATCACTCATGACTACTTAGACTTATTCACTTTTGCCTTGTATATGAACAGCTGCATAACTTGATTTTGCTGACATCTATTAGGAATGTAGAAGGAAAACTTTTTAAGCTTACTTTCTATTCAGAAAATTCACATAATCATACTTTTGTCAAGATGTCAGTCCCAATCTCGATTAGTTTATAACCTTTAGGTTTATTTAGCCAGAAGTTATTAATTGGGGGTTGATATCCTTCCCAAGGGTTAATCAACACCAAAGAAATAGTTGATACCAGGGTTTTCTCGTGAGGAGTAGCTATGAACAGAAGAGATTTTATCACAACTGTTGCTGTGTCTGGTGGTTCAGCCTACGCGGCGATGAAGGCTTTGGGCTTGCTAGAAAAACCAGCAACTGCACAGAGTCCATCACAAAGAGGTTCATTTCGGTTACAGTCTAACGGGAGAGGCAAACGCGTTATTATCCTTGGTGCAGGGTTGGCAGGAATGGCTTGTGCCTATGAGTTAGGCAAAGTTGGTTATGACTGTATTATCCTGGAGGCACGCTCACGTGCTGGTGGTCGGTGCTGGACGCTTCGAGGTGGAGATCAGTTTACTGATACTTTAGGTCAAACGCAGACAGTTCAATTTGATTCAGGCTTGTACTTTAATCCTGGTCCAGCTCGCATTCCCCAGGAACATGTCACACTAGACTACTGTAGGGAATTTGGCGTTGCTGTTGAGGTGAAAGAAAACCTTAACCGACGAGAATATTACTACAACACTCAGAATGCAGGTTCCTTGTCGGGTAAAAAAGTTCGTGCACGCGAAGCCATAACTGATATCCGTGGCTATATATCAGAACTGTTGGCTAAAGCCGTTAACCAAAATGCAATTAACGCGCCTTTGACAACTCAAGACAAAGAAAAACTCGTTGAGTTTCTTCGGACGTATGGGGATTTATCTCCAGACTTGTTTTACAAAGGTTCAAGCCGACGTGGCTTTACTAATTATCCAAGCGCTGGCTTGCAACCAGGCACACAATTAGATCCTTACGATCTGAGTGCGTTAATTCAGTTAGGATTTGCCAACTACGAAGCAGAGGAATGGGATTGGCAGCAACAGATGACGATGCTGCAGCCGGTTGGTGGGATCGATCAGATAGCTAAAGCCTTTGAACGTAAAGTCGGCAATAGGATTACTTACCAATCACAGGTCAAGGAGATTCGCAAGACACCTAACGGTGTTAGCATCGTTTACACCAATAGCTCAGGCACAAACCAACAAATCAAAGGCGACTACTGCATCTGCACCATTCCGCTGCCAGTACTCAAAGGTATCCCGTCGGATTTTTCTCCCGATTTAAAGCAGGCAATTGATAACGTTGCTACTCTCTACGCACGAGCAGGTAAAGGTGGCTTGCAGTTCCGACGCCGTTTTTGGGAAGAAGATGAGAAAATCTTCGGTGGTATTACTTGGACTGATCAGGACATTGTTCAGATTTGGTATCCGTCGGAGGGTTACCTGTCTAACAAAGGAATTATGATCGGCTATTACCAATTTGATGACACCAAAGTAGGACCTCTGTCTCCATCTCAACGCCTCTCTTTAGCGCTGGAACAAGGGAATAACATCCACCCTCAATACAGAAACGAGTTTGAGAACGGTGTCACACTTTATTGGCCAACAATCCCATACAACTTGGGTGCCTGGGCAGAGTACACAGATGAGGCTCGACAGAGGTACTATCCTAGACTCAACGAACCTGATGGCAACATTTATCTATGTGGGGAGCATCTAAGCTACTTGCAAGGATGGATGGCTGGTGCTTTGGAATCGGCACGTTTGGTAAGTTCAAAAATTAATACTTTGGCTTAGTAGGTGCTGGGAACTAATACCTCCCAAACATTGACTAATGAGTCATGACCCTTACGGGTTCGCCCTATGGCTAACGCCACGCCTTACGGCTATCGGGAACGCCCGTCGCCTACGGCGGGAAACCCTCGTGCAGCGCTGGACTCACCAATGACTCATGACTCATGACTGCTGATATTTTGATTCTCTCAAATGGTCCTGGGGAAGTAACAACTTGGGTGCGCCCAGTCGTTAGGCAATTACGCCAACAACTGGGAGATGACCGAAATAAATTAAGAATTTCTGTGGTTTTGTCACCTTGCCCAAACTCCAGTGGTAAAGAAGCAGATATTGCGAAATCTTATGCTGAAGTTGACCGAGTGCAGTCAGCAGAACATTTTTGGCAGTTCTTGCTTTGGGGAAAGACATTTGAAAATTGGGACTGGTACAAGCGCGGTGTTGTTGTTTTTCTGGGCGGGGATCAGTTTTTCCCCGTTGTCATCGGCAAAAGACTAGGGTATCGCACCGTTGTTTACGCTGAATGGGATGCACGTTGGCACAGTATGATTGACCGTTTTGGAGTCATGAAACATACAGTTGCTGAGCGTGTTCCTAAAAAATTTGCCCACAAGTTTAGCGTTGTGGGAGATTTGATGCAAGAAGCCCAGGGTTTGGAAGCAGGGGGAGCTGGGGAGCTGGGGAGCTGGGGAGAAAATTCCTCTAATCCGCCCACTCAGCACTCACAACCCAGCACCGAACTGATTGGTGTTTTGCCTGGTTCAAAGCCGTCAAAGTTGATGCAAGGGGTTCCTTTAACGTTGGCAATTGCGGAATACGTCCATAGCAAGAGACCACAAACCAAGTTTGTCATACCTGTTGCCCCGACTTTAGACTTACAAACTTTAGCTAAGTTTGCCGATCCAAAGAAAAACTCTTTTGTTCAAACCTTTGGTTTTAGTGGTGCTTCTTTAATTGTCCCAAAACTCGGCACTGATTCAGAGCCTCCCTTCCTGAAGACAGGAACAGGTTTATGTGTCGAACTGTGGACTCAGACGCCTGCATACGACTTATTATCCCAGTGCTGTCTGTGCCTAACGACAGTTGGGGCAAACACTGCTGAACTGGGTGCTTTAGCTGTACCAATGATTGTTTTGCTACCAACACAACAGCTAGATGCAATGAGATCTTGGGATGGTTTGCCCGGACTGCTAGCAAATTTGCCTTTGGTTGGTTCTGGTTTTGCGAAGATGATTAACTGGCTGGTACTGAGAAGATTGGGTTTGCTAGCATGGCCCAATATTTGGGCGCAAGAAATGGTCGTACCAGAATTAGTTGGTAAACTTCAATCCCAAGAAGTAGGAGAAATGGTTTTAGATTTTCTTGCTCATCCAGAAAAGTTAGCAGAAATTCGATCAAAGCTGCAAAGTATCCGAGGTGAACCGGGTGCAGCACAAAAGCTAGCAACTTTAGTAGAGGAAGAATTAGTCGCTTAGCTCAAATTCAAAATTAAAAAAAGAGTATAGGAAGGCAAATACAAGAGTGCCCGGACTTTTTTGTTTGATTTGCGTTACTATATGTAAGTAAGCACTTACATGTCATTTGATGATGACTAATTTAAAACCAGGAGCAGCAAAAACGCGTAAACGCTTACTCAAAGCAGCTATTGAAGTTTTTTCTGCAGCAGGAGTTCTTGGAGCCACAACTCGTGAAATTGCAAGAGTTGCAGGAGTGAACGAAGTTACTTTATTTCGTCACTTCCAGAGCAAAGAGCAACTTCTGAGCGCGGTTGCTGAACACATCACCGGATTAATAGCAGAAACACTTGCCCACCAAGATGAATGGACGCAAGATTTGCGGCGCGATTTACTGCACTATGCCCAGCTTTATGATCAAATGCTTGGAGAGCATGAAGCGTTGGTTCGGATGTTCATTGGCGAAGCTCAGCGACACCCTGATGAAGCCCTGCAAGTCTTCCAACAATCTGGTCAACCTTTGCGTGAAAAGCTTGTTGCGTATCTATGCAATGGAATTGAGCGTGGAACTGTCCGTTCCGATGTAGAGTTGTCCCTCGCAGTGGATGTATTCACTGGAATGCTATTGGCTGGAATGCTACGCCGTCATGTCTGGTCGATTTCACGGGATTATAGCCGCGATCGCTACATCGAAGAGTGTGTCGATCTGTTTGTACGCAGCATTGGCACATCGGTTTCAAATCCAAGCTATCACTCGACTGGATCGTGATTTGAGCGTTGTTTGTGCTGCATAACATGGAAACACGTAGCACCTGCCGTGCGTTCTTAAATCTTATATCGACCCACGCGTACCCTCAACTATCACCAATCGTTTTTTCGGAATTCTAAAATAATATGTCATTCCTAATACTAAAAATAGATAGATTCGTCATTCTGTTTTCTGTTCTTTATATGTCATTCTTAAAACTAAATACAAGTAGATTGGTCGTTCTGTTGCCTGTTGCCTGTTGCCTGTTCCGTGCTCCCCCCAAGGTGCGCGTGAGTGGTTATCTTCTTAAATTTCACATTTAATCAAATTGTCATTTTGTAGTCGGATGATCGCTTGAGAAAAACGTCAACAGCCCCCAACTTGAAGTCGGGAGCTTTTAGCCAGAAGCTCTAGTTGACCAGACTAAGTACCTCGCGTACTACGTTTAGGGGAAGAGTTCAAGACCTATCAAGGGATGCGTAGCCAGTCCCTTGCTCTAGAACCGAGTAGTTAAACAGGTCTATGGGTTAAGCCAGTGCTACTTGGATAGTTACCGACCTTAAACATTGTCAAGGCTAACTTTACCCGAAAGGAGGGACTTTATGTCCAAAATATTTGTTATTGATTCAGAGAAAAAACCCTTAGACCCAATACATCCAGCGCAAGCAAGGCAGTTATTAAGGAACAAAAAAGCAGCAATTTATAGACGGTTTCCGTTTACTTTGATTTTGAAACAATCTCATCTCGATTGTTTGGTAACACCACTTAGGCTAAAGCTTGACCCTGGCGCTAACTACACAGGAATTGCTTTAGTCAATGACTTTACTGGTGAGGTTGTTTTTGGTGCTGAATTAAAGCATAGGGGTTTTGCAATCAGGGAAGCGCTAACCTCTAGAAGGCAGCTAAGACGTAGTAGGAGAAACCGCAAAACCAGGTATCGGCAAGCAAGATTCTTAAATAGAACACGTCCTAAAGGATGGTTGCCGCCTAGCTTACAAAGTTGTATTGAGAATCTCAAAACTTGGGTTAAGAAGCGGCGTAAGATTGCACTAATTGAAGCGACTAGTCAAGAATTAGTACGTTTTGATATGCAGTTGATGCGTAATCCTGATATTCAAGGTAAGGAATACCAGCAAGGCACACTTGCAGGTTATGAAACACGGGAATTTTTATTAGAAAAATGGGGTAGACAGTGCGCCTACTGTGGAGTTACAGACACCCCATTGCAAATAGAGCATATCCATCCAAGAGCTAAAGGAGGTAGTAACTCAATCACAAACCTCACGCTAAGTTGTCATAAATGCAACGTAAAGAAAGGAACTAAAAATATCAAAGATTTTCTCAAAAAAGACCCTACAAGGTTAGAGAAAATCTTGAAACAAGCTAAAAGACCACTAGCCGATGCAGCAGCAGTTAACACAACTAGATGGGCATTGCTAGAAGTTCTAAAGGCTACAGGTCTACTCGTTGAGACTGGCTCAGGAGGGCTGACTAAATTTAATCGCAGTCAACAAAACTTGCAGAAATCTCATTGGTTAGATGCTGCCTGTGTTGGAAAATCAACGCCTATTCTTAACATAAAAGGTGTCAAACCTTTACGGCTCGAAGCTTTCGGACACGGCAGACGTCAACAATGTCGCACTGACAAGTATGGTTTCCCCAGTCGTCATTGTTCAAGAACTAAGTTTCACTTTGGTTTTCAAACTGGCGATATTGTTCAAGCTGTTGTGACTTCCGGGAAGAAAGTTGGTGTGTACGTCGGAAGGATTGCAACACGTGCAACAGGTAGTTTTAACATTTCAACTAAAGAAGGACTAATCCAAGGAATCAGCCACAAGTATTGTAAACACATTCACAAGAAGGATGGTTACTCGTATGCCTAGTTTAGAGAATTGGACGGTTTACCCAGGAAAGTGCCGAAGGGTTGATAAATCAACCGCGTCGTGTTTCCTCTCTGGTCTAAAGACACAGAGTTTCCACACTCCCACGAGGTCGTCATGAAGCAAGGGGAATCAACCAATCTCTCAACTCCAGAGCCACCTGTTGCTTACAATGGCAATGGTGCGACATTAAAACCAACATTAAAACCAAACGAGCAGAAAACAGAGCCAGTCATAGAGGAAGATACGGCTACTTCTAATAACACTGTCGTCGAGCAACAGGAAAACATTGATGAGGATGAAGCTGTTGATGAAAACAAGCAGCACAAATCTGGTAAGCATCGAAAATGGATACTGCTGCTAGGTGGTGCGATCGCCTTCGCCGTTGCAGGAGTCTTCGGATTGCGATGGTGGCAGTTTGAAAGTACCCATGTCAGCACCGATAACGCCCAAATCGATGGACACCTGTCGCCGGTTTCTGCCAGAATTTCTGCAACGGTTCAGCAAGTCTTAGTCAAGGAGGGCGAACGCGTGAAACTAGGACAGCCCTTAATCGTTCTGGAAAATCAGGATTTAAACCTGCAAGCACATCAAGCAGAAGCGAATTTGGCGAACGCCAAAGCTCAACTGCAAAAGGCGGCTGATACTGTGAGCGTGACTCGCCAAACAAATCCCACGCAGGTACAACAAGCTCAGGCAAAGCTAGCAGCAAGTGTATCTGCTGTCAAAGCAGCACAAGCCAATGTTAATCAAGCTCAGGCAAAGATTGAGACAAATCAGGCGAATGTAGCTCAGGCACAAACTGAGGTTAACAAAACCCAGGCGGATTTTCGTCGCTACCAAGCCCTTTACCGGGAAGGGGCAATCTCAGCCCAACAGTTTGATAGCGCACAGGCTGGATACAAAAATGCTGAAGCAGGGCTAGTAGCTGCACAGAAAAGCGTTGCTCAAACCCAGGCAGAGTTCACAAATGCTCAAGCCCAACTTCAAACAGCTCAAGCTCAGGTAGAACAAGCCAAGGGGCAGGTGCAAGAAACGCAAATCTCTGGGCAAAATCTAACTGTGCAGAAAGACGAGCTGCAAGCGGCGCAAGCGCAAATGAGACAGACTGATGCCGCCCTAGCGTTGGCACGTCAGCAACTGGAATACACCAGGATTTACGCTCCAGTGACCGGGTATATCGGTCGTTTGACGGCTCAGGTGGGACAAAAAGTCCAGATTGCACAACCCCTACTATCGGTGGTACCGCTCCAGACGGATGAGGTTTATGTGGAGGCGAATTTGAAGGAAACGGCACTGGGACGGGTACACATTGGGCAAAAGGCAGACGTTGAAGTGGATGCCTATCCTGGAGAAACGTTTCACGCTCATGTCGCAGGTATCAGCCCTGCCACTGGATCTAGCTTTGCCCTCATCCCACCCGACAATGCGACAGGGAACTTCAATAAAGTCGTGCAGTGGGTTCCGATACGTTTAGTGTTTGACTCCAATACTGATCCAGAACACAAACTCAGACCTGGATTGAACGTCACAGTCATAGTGGATACAACCTCTGTTGCAAAAAACAGATCCACAAACGCTAGATATTAATCACTTAGCTTTCAGTTTATATTAACTTTCTATCAACAATGGCTATAACCGATGATTCTTCGTCTCGTTCAAAGCGAGCGACTCGTTCAAAAAACTCGAAAGGTTCTGCTTATAATTCCGCAGGTTATGTGCAAGGACCACTGAAGTGGGCGATCGCACTGACGGCATCCTTAGGCGCAATTTTGGAAGTGATTGATACCAGTATTGTTAACGTTGCCCTGACTGATATTCAAGCCACATTGGGGGCAACCGTGAGTGAAGTCGGTTGGGTGGTGAGTGGGTATGCGATCGCCAACGTTATTCTGATTCCACTCTCTGCCTGGTTAGGAGATGTCTTTGGTAAAAAAAAATACTTTGTCTTTTCAATGGTAGGATTCACATTCGCCTCAGTGGTGTGTGGCCTTTCTCCTAATCTGCCCATTTTAATAATTGCTCGCATTGTTCAGGGATTATTTGGCGGTGGACTACTTGCCAAAGCGCAAGCCATCTTATTTGAAACGTTTCCACCTGCGGAGCAAGGTGTTGCCCAATCGGTGTTTGGAGTTGGGGTGATATCTGGACCGGCGATTGGTCCGACCTTAGGAGGCTTTCTTACTGATAATTTGGGCTGGGAATGGATTTTCTTCATTAACCTGCCGATTGGTATTGTGGCAGTGGCAATGTCGATATTCTTTTTGCGCCCCGATCCTCCAAAAAATCAGCAAACTCAACAACCCGTTGATTGGTGGGGAATTGGGCTATTGGCGATTGCAGTCGGCAGCTTGCAAACTGTTTTAGAAGAAGGCGAACGAGACGATTGGTTTGAATCGAGTTTTATCACTACTCTCGCTATTACTGGTGTCGTTGGGCTGGCGTTATTTATTTGGCGAGAATTAACTACAAAAGCGCCTGCGGTGGAGTTGCGGGTATTGCGTCACCGTTCATTAGCAGCGGGTAGCGTTTACTCTGGCATTTTGGGCATGGGGCTTTATGGTGCGCTGTTTGCAGTGCCGTTATTTACTCAAAGCGTATTGGGATTTTCCGCAACACAAACCGGATGGTTACTAGCTCCTGGTGCGTTAGCATCAGCGATTGTCATGGTTTTGCTGGGTAAGATTTCCGGCAAAGTGGATGCCCGCCTGCTCATTGGTATGGGGGCAGTTGGTTCGGCACTGGTTATGTTTAACCTTAGCAAAATTACGCCTCAAACGGGTGCCGATGATTTATTCTGGCCTCTAGTTTGGCGGGGAGCTGTGACGGTTCTCATGTTTTTGCCATTAAGCTTGGCAACTTTAGCTCCATTGCCCAAAAAGGATGTCTCTGCTGGTTCCGGCTTTTATAATCTTACTCGTCAGTTAGGTGGCAGTATTGGGATTGCAATCTTGACAACCATGTTGGAGCAACGGGAAGCTTTCCACTCAGCAGTACTGCTGGCAAAGTTAACTCCTTACGATTTAGAAACTCAGCAACGCCTTGATGCGTTGACTGGCGTTTTTCAGAGCCGAGGCTCAGATGCGACAACGGCTCAACAACAGGCGTTTGCAAGCCTGAAACAATTGGTCAGCACGCAAGCAGCAATTTTATCCTATGCAGATATCTTTCATTTTGTCGGCATTGTCTTCCTCTGTTCCTTAGTATTGCTGATGTTCTTGGGTAAAGGGGGTGCAGGTGCGAAGGCTCCTATGGGTCATTAATTGAATAGCACGCTTGTTAAGCGATCGCTTGCAGCCTTGTTTTCAGCGCACCTTTATGGCTCACGCTCTAAGAAAAACAAGAAACTGATTGATGGCATGGCTTAAGTAGTTAAGGAAGCGCGAAGGCGCTGGTCGCTGGCTCGCCGATCATCATCGTGCCGTCAATCGGTGTGTAGCACTCGGATGAGCTCTTCGGCCACAAGGTCGGGGCGGGACAGAAACGGGTGGTGGCCGGTGGCAAGGTCGATCGAGCGGGTGGCCCGGCCGGCGTGGAAGCGCTGTAGGGCGAGGGAGGTGCTGCGGTCCTCCGTGCAGACGAGGTACGTCGAGGGCCTGCCCCGCCACGCCGCTCGGGTCGTCGGCGTCCCGAAGGCACCTACCGATTGCGCGGTGAGACGGTCCCACGCCTCGGCTCGGGTCTCCTCGTCTGTCAGATCCTGCAAGAAGCGGTCGCCGAACGACGAGGCGGTGTAGCCGGCGAGGCGGACTGTGCCGTCGTCGCCCAGCGCAAGCCCAACCGGGTTCTGCTCGCCGCTCATGATGTCGGCCTGCGACTGCCCTACGTCCGGCAGGTACGAGCTGATGTACACCAGGTGGCGAGTGGCAGGGTGGTCGGCGCCCTCCGCGATGACCGTGCCGCCGTAGGAGTGCCCGACGACGACGGTCTCGTCCACGTCATCGAGTGCGGCGCGCAGCGCCCGAGCGTCTTCGAGCAGATCGGCGGCGCCGGGCATAGCGCCCTCGCCGCAGGACGGCAGCTCGACCGCCCGGCTCACCGTGCCGGTTTGCTCATGGATTCGCTCGGCGACCGACTGCCACCACCATGCGCCATCCCGGACGAATGCGCCGTGCACGAACAAGATCTCCACCATCTGCGTCTTATCTCCTTGCTCCCGCGCGGATCTCCCGGGCGGTGTTGTCAGTTTTCATTCAATTAATGATTAAGCAATTACCATCACTCTCGTAACCTATCCGAAATTCTAACGGTTCTTTCTGAAAGCAACAAGGTGATTGCGTTTGATCCACGAAACCGCACTTTCTTAACTGGCTATAATGGCGAGAATGTCCAAAGTCCAGTCAGATATCAAGTGGCAATTAAATTTCTCAGATACAAAAGCTATAAAAGTTTACTTGAACTACCCCTACTCACACTGGACACACTGATTTCATATTAAAATAAAGAGAGCACTGGTTGTCCCGGCATTATAAAGCTTGCGGCTTATCACAGACAACTTGGAGGGATATACAAAATGATCAAGACAAGTTACGACTTTGACCAAGCTATCCTACCTGCAGGATCTTCATTAAAGACTAATATTCTGCTGCGTTTTCGTGCTGACATAGCTGAATCTCCCCGACGTAACCTTAACCTTTCTCTTGTCATTGATCGCTCAGGTTCTATGGCAGGTGGTCCCTTGCATCATGCACTCAAAGCTGCTGAATCTGTGGTGGATCAACTTGAGCCAGACGACATTCTCTCAGTGGTTGTTTACGACGATGAAGTGGACAGTGTTGTGCCACCCCAGCCAGTGACTGACAAAGCCGCGCTGAAAAATTCCATACGCAAGGTGAGAGCCGGTGGTATTACCAACTTATCCGGCGGATGGCTTAAAGGCTGCGAACATGTGAAGAAGCAACTTGATCCGCAAAAAATAAACCGTGTTCTGCTGCTAACCGATGGTCATGCTAATATGGGCATTCAAGACCCCAAGGTACTCACAGCCACATCAGGGCAAAAAGCTGAGGAAGGCATCACTACAACTACCTTAGGTTTTGATCAGGGTTTCAATGAAGATCTCCTGATCGGTATGGCAAGGGCTGCCAACGGCAACTTCTACTTCATTCAGAGTATTGACGAAGCAACAGAAGTGTTTAGCATTGAGCTAGATTCTCTGAGGGCAGTAGTGGGACAGAACCTCAACCTGACACTTGAATTGGCTGATGGTGTCAGTCTCGTTGATACTTTAAGTCTTGCGAAAGTCAGCCAGAATGAGGCGGGTCTTGCTGTCATTACGTTGGGAGAACTTTACGAGGGTGAAGACAAACTTCTGGGGTTGAGTTTGCTGATATCTTCTGCTCAAATTGGCTCCTTACCTGTGATGAAGCTGCATTACAGCGCTGATGTTGTTCAAGACGACTTGATTCAAAGCGTGTCAGGCACAGCAGATATCATTGCCAAAGTTGGCACCGTTGAGGAAGCAGCTCTTGCCTCTACAAGCCGTATCATCCTTGAACTGAGCCGCCTCACCATTGCTAAAGCCAAAGAAACTGCCCTCGATTTAGCTGAACATGGCAGACATCAGGAAGCTGAGCAAATCCTGCGTGCGGTTGTGCAAGATTTGCGGGATAAAGGATTGAATGAGAATTTTGAAATTGCTGAAGAGATAGATCAGCTGGAGTATTTCGCGGGTCGGATCGCCCAAAAAGCTCTGGGCAATGCCGGACGTAAAGAACTGCGGGATCAGACTTACCAGACAATGACGCGCAATCGCAGCGATTTGGTGGGTCGCGGTGTCACTGCTGGCGATGAAGTGTACGCGATGCCAGTTGTGAATGAAGTCGGTTCTGGTGTGGAACTGTACTGCGTTCGTGAAGGGGGTAAGCTGCGAGTAAAAGTGATGTCCGAGGGTTATGATTCAAGCAAGAACGTCCAGTTTCCCCGAGCCATTCGTGCCGAAGGAGCACGCTATGTCGTTGAAGGACTGGAACTCTCAAGCGATAGCAGTTTCTACCGTGTAAACGGCAACATCACCCGTTTTGCTCAACCTGGTGAAGCAGATATCTTCGTTGCCCATAGGCAATCGAGGTCAGCTAGCACAGGCAAAGCTTCCAAAGGTCCTGCCAGTGCAGCCGACCTCCCCACAACTGACACTACGAAGGACGGCATTCTAGTTCAGTGTGTCAAAGATGGCAGCAAGCTACGTGCTAGGGTGGTTTCTGATGGATATGAACCGGATTGGAACATGCGTTTTCCCCGCTCCGTTCGTGAGGAAGGAATGCTTTACGTTGTTGATGAAATCAAAACAGCACCTGATGGCAAGTCTTATATTGCGTGTGGTGAAATTAAGCGATTTGTGCAACCTACTATCGGGACTTAGACAAAAAACACCCATAAAAAAGCCTCAAAGTCTTTATACATAAAGACTTTGACATCGTTTTGTCTGGTTTGTTGATCTATCTGGGTTTGCGCTTTTGAGAATTTGGTGTATTTCCCTTACCATACATGGGTTTGAAGCTTATTTTTCACTCAAAAATGTTTAAGTCCCGTTAAGCAAGAAAAAGCGATCGCTCTCCTTCCCTTGTGGAACAAACACAGGCTTTAGATTGTGTAATTTTTTTGCACAAGAAAGTGCGATCACTCTATTTTAAGATTGACTTGTAAAATTTGTCTTATTTACTGGTAGATTTTGATAATCACTATATGTGACAATAATTTTCGTATATACATGAATGTGTGTTACGGAGGGCATCGTACCAAAAAGGTTCTTTGTAAGTTAAGAAATTATTTGATTTTTAAAAAACAAAAAAGGTTTGCATATTTACTCTGTTGGTAAAGTTATATTACCAGCCATTTCTATTGCAATCTCCTACTACATCTCAAGGGGGTTTGATATAGGGATTGCGCAAAGTGCTGTGGGCTAAAACCCAATCGCCATTCACCTAGTGGTTTTTCACGCAAACGAAAAATCGATATCACAAATTACTACAGTTCGGATTTGAACTGTAGTAAATGTTAACAGCTTAAAGAAATTTACGCAAATATTTATTAATGTACAAAAATCCCGAATTGGCACGGTGACTATTAAGTGCATTTTCCCTTACAGGAATTCCAGGAGCTTCCACCAATGAGTACTAAACTGTACCAGATATTGTCCGCTTGCTTGGTTTTTTCCGCACTAGTTGGATTATTTGCTGTACGCGCTCAATCAGAGCCGCTTCCATTACATAACGGAGCATTATCTCCTGATGATCCAGCAGCAAAATTAGATCCGAAACTACAAAATGTTCCTGAGAAGATAGCCCCTCTAGATAGTCATATAGACACAACTAATTCTGGCACTACAGAGGTTAGTTACAATACCAACACTGGTATTGTCCAAATAGGTCCTACCAAACCCCCACAGACTATTGTCCCACTTATTTCTTCAGATGGAATTAAGCCTAGTTTAGGTTCAGCCCCTAACTCAGTAGCAAAACCAGAAAAAAGCTCAAGCTCAGGTATTACACCTCAATCTGTTATTGGTTTCGATGATCGCATTCTGATTAATGATACGACAGTGTACCCTTGGCGGGCGATGACCAGACTCTACATCACCTATCCTGATGGAAGTATGTTTTTTTGTTCAGGAGTCCTGATCAGTGCTAAATATGTTTTAACAGCAGGTCATTGTGTACACGACCCTAGTCACGGTGGGTTTGCTAAAGTCGAGGTTATTCCTGGTTTAAATGGAACTTACAAACCTTATGGCTCTTTTTCTTCAACCAACATTCGGAGCTATACAAACTGGACTGTGAATAGAGACTTGAATTATGACATTGCCCTCATCACTCTCAATCAGAGTATTGGTAACAATGTCGGTTGGTTAGGCCTTGCCTACTATCCATCAGTAGATAGTGTGATAGCCTACATAGCAGGCTATCCTGGGGATAAAGGCAACCCCCCTGTAAAACTCTACTATAGTTACGGTCCGATTCTGAGTTCAACAGCCCAGCGCCTTTTCTATACAATCGACATGTATGATGGTCAAAGTGGTAGTGGAATCTATCGTATTGTCAACGATCAGTATTATGTCTTTGGTGTAAATACGACAAATGTAACAGCTGACGTTACAGCGAACGGTGGTACCCGAATTGATTCTGCCAAATATAACGATATCCAAGCCTGGATCTCAAGTGGTAACTAATCAGAATTTCCTTGCTTTTTGGTCTGCTCAACATTATTGCGTTGTTTAAGGAACCCCAACTTTTGCTAGGAAAAATCAGGGGATTGAGAATGTTCTCAGTCCCCTGATTTAATAATCACATTTAGCTCAGAGAGTGCTGCCATTAGCCTCAATTATCTGGATGTTCAATTTCTGAAGACTCAGGTATAACCCTCGAATCACCTCCAACATAGGGAGTCATCATGCGCGGTGTCGAATTGGAAGTTACTGGCTTTGTTGCACCAACTTGAACAGAACCTGTTTTCACGTCATAACTAACCTCTTGCCTAGGTGTTTGAGTATCTGTCGTTGTTACGCCGTCTGCTTTAGGTTCAGGCTTAGGGGGAACATGCAACAAACTCGGATCAAGTTGCGCGGCAGGATCGTCGGGTGGTAGAGGGAACTTAGAAGCGCTCTGTGTTTTTGCTTCAGCCATAGGGAAAATTTTCGGCAGCTTGCGGTCAAGTTTTGACACCGGTTTGTTTGGTGATATAGGACTAGAAACAACCTGAGCAATCTCAACCTGTGGCTCCAGTGCTTGTGCTACTGTTGTAAGAGATAAGCTCATAAATACTCCAGAGTATAAAGTTAAGAGCCATTGCTTTTTATTTAAGTACTTCATGACAAGCTCTCCTTCAGTTACTATTTTAAGGTAAAGCATTCTATACACGAAGACCCCTTTTGTATTATTTAATGATACTAGCGAGTCTGTTTGGAAATAATGTGGTAATTTGTTGAAACTCACTTTGTCTTCTAAAACATCCTTCGTTCCCGATTGTTCTCATCACTTCGCAAAGGCACCACCTCAGCACTGAATCTGAAATTGAGTTGAGGCTTTTTCAGAATTGTTGTATAGATCGTATAACTATATCGTACACATTCTGTATAACAATTGTGTAGTACACTGCTGTTATATCTTTTGTATAACAGTAGTGTTTTACATCCGGACTTTAGACTAGTTCGCGGTGCGAAACCCAAAAGCCTTACAGTGATTGAGATA
>NZ_JCACKO010000053.1:0-34871 GCF_059505445.1 Brasilonema angustatum
GAGAAAGAATTAGAGACTAATCATTTGTATCAAGGATTTCGTGAAATGGTATAACTTGTAAAACAGTCGCGTTCAAACGCTGTCTTGAGTGATATAGTTAACTCTAATATCCTCCTGGAACAATTCAGCAAGAAGTTGAATGTTGATTAGGCATGCGTCTTCAATAATCTCTATAATACTGAATAAGCCAGTATTTTTCCTAACACTTCTTTTGGATCACTAATATTTTTAATTTTGATAACTTCGGATGCTGTAAGGAGGGCAAGACCCACCTTACTTTTGATTCAACCAATTGGACGATTTCCTGGATTGACAGCATGAATGCACTCACTTCCTGAGGTTGGAAATCCTCGTTTATAACAGGCTTCCTGTGGTTGACCCCATCCTAAGTGTAAAATCACTTCCAAAAAATTAGTATTTTCACATTTGGACAAACTTGTCCATTCTGTTCTTTGAGCAATTCTATCTACATCAAATTTTTCTATCTGTCGATGCTGTTTGCCATGACTAAAACTTAAGTACAAGTCCATCCCTACAGTGACTTGATTCCAAAATTCCACTATCGAACTTTTGGCTGCTTTTAATATTTTTATGTCACTGGCTAAAGCAATTAACTGAGCATCGACTTCTGGATAGCGTAACATTTTTCCTTTGATAGTCACCTCACGCCAGACAATACCAGAAACTTGATGTTCGTTTTGGTATTCGTGAATGGTGGCTTTAAAATCTTGATATGCTGTAAACTGTTGTAGCCCATCGGTTCTGATAAACTGGTCTATGACAGGATTGCCAGAGACAGTGACTGCTAACTTCAGGCGGTTTCCCTTGAGGCAAGCTTGGCGTTCAGAACGTAAAATTTGAATTAACTGCTCGGTGGTGTAAACCTTTGACATCAGAGCACACTTTATAAGTCATTGTCATTGGTCAATAGTCATTATTTATTCACTTACTTGTTCTTGACTTCCTAACTCCTCAGTTCTCAACAATTTTTAAAGATTATTCGTATACATTATCCCTTTGAATCAATAGCTTTGCAGTATCTAATAACACGAAAAAACAAGGCAGACAAAATTTGTCTGCCCCACAACTTACTTCGCTAACTCGCTGCTTAACTCATTAAATGCTCGGCGCTTCAATGGTACTGATTCGGAGCGAGGTAATAAATCAAACACTTGTCTAAATTTGTCGTCCATTTTCTCAAAGGGGACTTGACCCTTTTTATTCAAAACCACCTCACCGGATTGATTAAATACTACAACTTGGGGAACAACCCCAGAGTAGTAATAGGCTGGTTCTGTAGAGTTATAAGTTTTTCCATCTAAAATGCTATCAACATTAACTGGAATAATTTCTGCTACTCGACCGTAATATTCTTGTATCGTCGAAATAACAATCGCATATTTTTTACAATCGCTGCTGTCATCCAAATAAAATGCTAACAGCGTTGGTTTATGCTCTGCTAAAGCTTTTGCCAGAGTCACTTTAGGAGGAACCAGTGAACCATTCCCCGCATAAACCACAAAAATATTGCCATCGTATCTGTCGTTATTAAGATCAGCAAACGCTGACTGTACATTTGTGAATAACAAGCAACTCAGCAGCACAGATAAGGAAAACAACCGCCGCCAGTTTGGAATAAAATTCAGTAAAAAGCGCCACTTTATACAATTCATTAAAAAGAACCTTTCAACGTCTATATTTTTTCTAGTTTGTGCTGAATGTAGCAAACTGGGATGGGAATAGGGGGACAAGGGAACAAGGAGATAAAGGAACAGACTACAGGGTTTAGAGTACAGGATTTAGGGAGACAATAGGGAATAAAAATAAGTAGGTCGGCGTAAATAATTATCGTCGGGATCAGGCAAGGAACAAGGATAAAAAAGGTTTGAGTCTTGTTTACATTTCTTAACACAGTTTTGTTTTATTGTGCCGACTTACTTACATCCACACGAGCAAAAGCTCTAGCTAAGAACATCGGGAGCCGTATGCCGCGAAAGTGCCACGTACGGTTCTAACTCAGAGGTACGGACGATAATACTCCCCATCGACTCAACCCAATCGCAAGGGTTTGACAAATTTACATTCTGTTACATAGTGAGGTTTATTCACACCTACCTACTTTATAAGGTAGAATATCTGATTCATAGCTAAAAAATTATAACGATGCGATCGCAATGGGAATCTTTGCTGACAAACCTCGGTGAATGGCAAGGTTCATTTACCCGTATCTCGCCTCAAGGTGAAATTCTAGAAGATGTTCCCAGCATAGTTTCCTTGGAAGGGTTAAACAACAATCAAACAATCCGCCAAACAATTCGCTTAGCGGAAAATGAAAAGACTTTAGAATACTCGTCCTTAGGACGTAGCGTGCTGTTTTTTGAAAATGGGGCGTTTTCTCAAGGTTCAACACAACTTGGTCCATTTTCCGAATTTGGCGCAGAACTGGGTTTCATTTGGGAAAATTGCCGCTTACGTCTGGTTCAGTTATTTGACAAAAACCTCCAGCTAGATCAATTTACTCTCATTCGAGAACATCTGGCTGGAACTCAACCAGTCAAACGTCCACCTTTAAAAGTAGATGACCTTTTGGGAGAATGGCAGGGTGAAGCAGTGACAATATATCCAGATTGGCGTTCACCCCAAAGTTACCCCACCAAAATGCAACTACAACTTGATGGTGCTGGGCGATTAACGCAAAGCTTAACTTTTGGCGAACGCACAATCACTTCAACAGCCACTGTTAAAGACTCTATCATCCACTTCAATCAAGATCCTCAAAAGCAGATACAAGTCCTACTTCTACCTGATGGTGCTTCTGCAACCTCTTTACTCAAGTTGCAATTACGTCAACCACTTTTTCTTGAAGTCGGTTGGCTGATCCAACCAGACTTACGTCAACGGATGATTCGCAGCTACGACGACAAAGGCGAATGGGTTACGCTGACTTTGGTAACAGAACGTCGAGTCAACAACTAGGGGTATAGGGGTATAGGGGTATAGGGGTGTAAAGGTATAAGAAAATAAATGTATTTCCCCTCACACCCTTAGTTTCGGTCAAGTCTTTTGTCTAAATTGTTGAGAATTTTGATGATGTCCTGATAAATTGAGTAAACTCCCCATCTTCAAATGTTTCTTCCCAGTTGCTGGGTAAACGATGGGGATTAGGATTATCTTTTGTGGGTACACACAGAAAAGTGTACTCACACTTAACCCCATCTAGCTTGGTTTCCGGTGTCACCCCCCAGTTCCCGATGTATGCGCCTGTAAGAGTTGCACCTCTAAAATCGGTTCTATCTAATTGTGCTCTTGTAAGGTTGGCTCTGGAAAAATCAGCATCTTGTAAGTTAGACTCATTCAGCACAGTTGCAACTAAGCTAGCATCTGCAAAATTTGCTCCTTGCAAATTGATACCTTGCAAATTCCAGCCATCAAAATTTTGGTTTTGTAACTGTTTTGTCACCAATAGCTGTCTGATCTTTTCATCCTTAAGATAAGTTGTTCTAATATCAGCCAGATTCAACTTTTTCGCCTGAAACCAACAGGTACGTGCCAAGATAGATTTTTTAAAGGTAGCGTTTTTAAGTTTTGCCTGCGTAAAATCCGCATCAGTTAAATCACTTTCTTGAAAACGGGTGGCGTGTCCTGTTACCAAACCAATAGCAATATTGGCAATCCAGCTTTGCTTATCATCTTGATATAAGCCACGGCAACTCACATCAGCAGACACAATTAAGGTTAATATTGCTACTACAGAAGCTGGTATTGCTGCGACGACACCAGCTATCTTTACAGCGGCTATAACTACTACTCCCGCTACAGCCCCTGCGACTGACACTGTCAGCGCGACTGCTAATAACCCAGCGATAAATCCTGCCACCACAGCCGCCCCGGATATAACCACTAGTCCTGTTGCAGACACTATAACTGCCACAGCCCCTGTGACGACTACCGATACCACAGATGCCAATTCCATCACCCGTGTCTGAGTGCCTGTCCCAACCCATGCCACAGCCACTATCCCAGCCCATACGACTGCTGCAAGCCCACATCCTATAACAGCCGCTGCCAAAAACCCACAGCCTGCTGCCACTCCTCGGCGCATAGAGATGAGAAAAAAGATTAACAATATTATTGAACTGATGACAGTAACATAGACATTTTGACGGTTGCCATCCACTAGAATAAATCCTAGCAACGAACCACCAACAGCCGATAGCAATCCTGATACTGCCGATAGCAGTAACGCAAATATGACTAACGCAAATGCCCAACGGCGTTGTAGTCCTGCTTGCGCATAACTGAAGTTTGCTCCTCTAAGGGTCGCACCTGTAAAGTCAGCACCTCGGATATCGCAATAGGAGAAGTCCGTACCTGTTAAGTCTTGCCCTTTGAAAGATTTGCCTCTGAGCTTAGCATTACGGTAGTTTTGAGCCACGTTCAATTACAATTAAATTGGGTACCTTTAACTACTAGTTGCTAGGATATCAGTTTTTGGCAGATTTAGATAATAGATTGACACTCACGAGGTTGCGGCGGGGTGGTGTCACAAAGCAAATATCCCAATTACGGAAAAACGCGCAAGACCAATCGCCGTTGCCATTGCAGACTCACTACCCACACACTCCAGTACCGACTCTGCACCACCTAGGGTCATCTCAAGCAAGGCGGCGATCGCACTCAGCCTAACTACCAGCACTATCCTTACCAAGGCTGCGTGGTTGGGCCAATCGTAAATTCGTTCACGTTTGTATCTTCTGGCTGGTCAATCGCAAACGCCACAACATTGGCTACTCGATCTGGTGAGATGCCATATTGTTCATACAACTCTGTCATTTTTTCAGCCACATCTTGGTTGGTAATCTGATATCAAATCCGTTTATATCGGAATTTTTCCTCCTTCCTCTCTCTCTGTGTGTCCTCTGCGCCTCTGCGGTTTTTTTATCACTCAGATGCTACCGGATTTGATATGATCTAACAACGAGAGTATTAATTGCAGCAGGATAAATTGTCGCAGTACGAATGTTAGTCCCCTCTTGAGCAGACTCCATGCGTAGAAGTTCCATTAAATCGCGCACGAACCATTTCGTCCCACCGTACACCACACCACCTGGATAAGCTTTTAATCCAGCAACCGATGAAGTTGTGATAACATGCCCAGACTTTTGGTTAATAAAAGTTTGCCCGAAAGGTCTAGATTAAGGATTGTTGTCTGAGTTTTTTACATAATTTCCTCCTACTCTCTCCAGCTCTGCTGAGTCAGGTTCTTTTGCTCTGACCATCACTACACCGTTTGACCGCCATCAACGACCAAGGCGTGCCCGACAACGAAGGAAGACGCATCCGAACACAGCCAGACCACGGCATTGGCGATCTCTTCGGGCTGTCCCATCCTTCCAATCGGTTCCTCTGAGATTACCTGTTCTCGTCCTTCAGGAGTGCCGCCAGTGAAGCGATCCATCATCGACGTGTCAATATAGCCAGGACAGACGGCGTTGATGCGGATGTTCTGCGAGGCGTAGTCGAGAGCCGCCGACTTGGTGAGTCCGATCAAGCCGTGTTTTGCGGCGGTGTATGCGGCTCCGCCCTTGATGCCTATGACGCCTGCGCCCGATGATGTGTTCACGATTGCGCCGCCGCCTTGCTTGAGTAGCAGCGGGATTTCATACTTCATGCACAGAAAAACGCCGCGCAGGTTAATGTTGACGATCCGATCCCACTCTTCCTCTTCAATTTCCGCTGTTGCTGCATTCTTCTGCTCCACACCGGCGTTGTTAAAGGCAAAGTCCAGCCGCCCGAAGGTTTCGATGGTCTTGGAAAGAGCTGCCTTCACGTCAAGGGCTCGCGTCACATCGCACTTGACGGCGATCGCCCGTCCGCCGAGGTCTTCGATCATGCGCGCCGTTTCTTGATTGCCCTGTTCCGAAACGTCGGCGACCACCACATGAACGCCTTTACGGGCAAACGCCAGCGCCGTAACTCGACCGATGCCGTTCGCTGCTCCGGTTACAAACGCAACCTTTCCTGTATAGTTTCCATTCTCGTTCGTTGTCATTTTTTACTCCTTGTGTTGCTGATTCGGGAAGTTTTTGTCGCAAGCAGTTTCATTTCTATCTTTTTTGACGTTTCTACTGAATTAGCTCTACCGTCACGTTGATAGAACTAGGCACATTTCTGGTAATTTTTTCCCTTAATGGTAAGCCATTTCAAAAGCATTAAGACTTTCCTTCGTACTGTTCGTCACTGACCTGTTCCATCCAATCCACGGGTTTACCGTCGAGTCATTCCTGAATGGCGATGTGCGTCATTGCTGTGGTTGCCGTAGCGCCATGTCAATGCTTCTCACCCGGCTCAAAACAGAAACGCAATCGTACTTTCAAAAACGACGGTTTCTTCAATAATTCTTCGGTTTTTATCCCAAACGAACGTTACTTTAAATGCTCAGTAAAAAATGAAGTGAGTTTATCAAAGGGAATTAACTCAACTCTGTCATACAAATCAACGTGTCCTGCTTTTGGAACGATATACAATTCTTTGGGTTCGGCTGCACGTTTGTAAGCATCCTCACTAAACTCTCTTGAGTGAGCTTTATCACCCGTAATGAAAAGCATAGGACGAGGGGAAATCGTTTCTATGTCATTAAACGGGTAAAAATTCATAAACTTAACGTTACTGCTTAACGTCGGGTGCGTTGTGAGTTTCGGCGACCCTCCTTTTGGAGTGTATTCACCTCGCGGAGTTCGGTAGAAATCATAAAACTCACGCTGGATGGGGTCTGTGTTTTCATCTAACTTATGTACAGTCCCACCCGTGTATTTGGTTTCACCATCGGTAAACTCTACATAACGTTGTTCCGCAGCCTCCTTCTGGATTTTCTTTCTCTGCTCAAGAGTCAGAGAATGGTTAAGTGCATTTCGGTTGGCTGCTCCCATATCGTACATGCTGACAGTTGCGATAGCTTTCATTCGTGGATCAATCTTAGCGGCACTAACAACAAAGCTTCCGCTACCACAAATTCCAATTATTCCGATTCGGTTTTTGTCAACAAATGGACGGGTGCCAAGAAAGTCAACTGCTGCACTGAAATCTTCAGAATAAATATCAGGTGCAACAGCATTGCGTGGTTTGCCCTCACTCTCTCCCCAAAAAGACAAGTCAAGAGATAAAGTCACAAACCCTCGTTCAGCCATATTCGCAGCATACACGTTGGCACTTTGTTCTTTTACAGCTCCCATAGGATGCCCAACAATGATCGCCGAATGTTTTTTACTTTGATCTAAATTCTTGGGAATAAATAGATGTCCCGCAACATTCATTTTGTATTGGTTTTTAAAATTAACCTTATACATCGTAACGTTGTCGCTTACCTTAAAAGTTGTATATCCCTTTGGTGTTATTTGTTCCATTTCTGCTATTTGTTTTGATTCTCCTTTTTTTTCTGTTTGTGTGTAAGCCTGCCCGCTTATCATAAAAGTCATCATCGTTAAAATGCATATATATTTCATCTTCATTTTATTTACTTCTTGATCTGTACTTATTGCTTATTTTCTGAATATAAGCATTAGCGGCAATGCTACTAAAAGTTTTAGAAAGCTCCGCTAGTAAAAACGCTTTTCCCAAATCTTTATACCGTATGAGTTCAATTATGCGGGCGTGAGAACGGATAGCGTGAGGACGTTTGTCGAAAAAAACCGGACAATTCTCTAAAAATCCGCCGCGCAACGTGCTCTTGAGAAACAGAGCGTTTAAGATAAATTTATGAACCAAAAAGAAGCAGAACTTGAAAAGCGAAAGATGCAGATCAATCGGGAAGATCTGATCGAAAGAATGATTCGTCTCGCTCCCGAAAACAGCATAGTGGAACTGTTTCCGGGCATTTTCATATATCAATCGTCGAAACCGACCGAGAGCCAGATATCCGTATTAAAGCCCGCCTTCTGCGTCATCGCGCAGGGTAGCAAGGATGTGCTTTTGAACGATGAATTATTTCACTACGACTCCGGTCATTACTTAATCTCGACGCTCGATCTGCCGATTATGAGTAATGTCGTCGAAGCGTCCGAGGAAAAACCTTATTTGAATCTTCGGATAGACCTCGATCCGGCGCTTGTGGCTGCGGTGATGATTGAATCCGGCATCGAAACTAAAAAAAGCGGTGCTAGAGTCAAGGCGATGGATGTCAGCCCGGTTGATGCCGACTTGCTGGAAGCGGTCGTCAAATTGGTGAAACTATTTGACACGCCGGACGAAATGAAGTTTCTCGCGCCGCTCATTATCCGCGAGATCATCTATCGGCTTTTAAAAGGAAAACAAGGCGCACGGCTCAGCCAGCTTATCACTACAGAAGGGGACGCGCAGCGCATCTCTAGGGTCGTCAAGCAAATCCGCGAGAACATTGATCAGCCGCTGAAGATCGAAGATACAGCCCGCTCACTCGGCATGAGCGTGTCAGGCTTTCACTCTCATTTCAAGTCTGTTACGGCCATGAGTCCCTTGCAGTTCCAGAAACAAATACGGCTTCAGGAAGCGCGCCGTCTGATGCTCGGCGAAAACATGGACGTGGCGATCGCCAGCATGAGCGTCGGTTACGATGACCCGTCTTATTTCAGCCGGGAATATAAAAAACTATTTGGTATTCCCCCGCATCGTGACATCGCCAAGCTGCGTAGCAATTTAGGGCAATAAGAAGGAAGCTGCGAAAAAGGTCAATTATGACAAAACCGGATTTCAAGGTCATGAGTAAAGCTGAATTACGAGCTTACGTATTGCAACATCCAGAAGACAATGAAGCGTTTTATGAATTATCAGACAGGATAAAGGCGAATGCAAAATCCGTAACTGTTGAAGAACTTGAAGCAGAGTTACGGAAACAGGTAAACTAGCAACTGCAATAGTAATACCATGTGCGCCTAATTAATTATAATTCGGTGCATCTGTGCCAAAACCTAAAAACTCTTTCTCCGGTGCTCCCTACCCCCTGCTCCCGAAGAGCCTTAATGATAAGTCTTTAACCGGACACGATATAAAACCCTCACTGCTATAGCAGTCCTAAATGAGATTGTAAATTGTCCCATGAGGGCAGGGAACAGGAATTGTTTATAAATGATTTAGGATTGCTATAGTTATGAAGCTGTCAGCGGGGCAAGATTAGATAATCAACGTACTCATCATCTTGAGCTGATCACATTGGTTAACTGATCACAACAAAAACTAAAGTAGAGAACAAGAACGATGCAAAGCTTTATCAAGTAACACCATGTACTCATCATCTTTCACCCCATAAGCACCAAACCTCTCCAAATGGGGATTCATCATCTGAGCATCAAACATCACAAATCGCCTTTTGCGCAACAGTTCCACCAACTTCACCATCGCCACCTTTGAACCTTCCGGGATGCGGTAAAACATCGACTCCCCAATAAAAGCACCCCTAATCACAATTCCTAAAATTCCCCCAGCCAGTTCATCCCCTTGCCAAGTTTCAAAACTGTACGCCCAACCCGTCTGGTAAAGTTCCCAATAAATCTGTTTTAACTCTGGTGAAATCCAAGTTGATTCTCGGTTAGCGCATCCAGCTACGACGGCTTTGAAATTGCGGTTAATCGCAACGCTAAAACGCTCTTGATTCAGAACACGCTGTAGGGACTTGGGATAGCGAAATCTTTGATCTAAAGGAATGAGAGTGCGATCGCGACTCCCATACCACCCCAAGACATCATTCTCATCAGCCATGAGAAAATAACCTTGAGCATAGCCTTGAATAATAGTGGCAACATCATATTTCATAGAAATAAGGAATATACATCGTTTGTAGTCAGCGCTTGTGCGACTACTACGAACCTCTTTTATATAAAAACAAGAAAATGACACAACCCATTCCACCCATCACCCTACCACCACCTCAAGATCCGATGCTTGAGGGAAAATGGTTACAGCAACGCTTGCATCAGTGGCTGGATGAAGAATTTATCCCAGAAACAATCAATCAGACGATCGCCCAAAGGGCTGCACAAATTTTTGTGCGTCAACGGATGGAAGGAGAAAACGACTTAGGTTCTCTGGTTATTGCCATTGTTACAGAGATGCAGTCGTTTGATTTTTCCAAAAGTTTCTACGGAGAGTTTGCTATTGCTAACGCCGTTAGCGACTTACTCCTAGAAAGTTTGGGGATTGACAAGTGTTGTGGGCAATAAATAGGCAATAAATAATTTATGTCTGTTGTCCTTCGTCATTAGTCCTTGGTTCTTTGTCTAAAGCTTATGACTAATGACTAATGACTAATGACTAATGACTAAGCAACTACCAACTGGACTTAACAACTCCGGGTAAAAGACCTTCGTGTGCCCATTCCCGCAGAACGTTGCGAGATAGCCCAAAGTCGCGGTAAACTCCTCTGGAACGACCTGTTAACCAGCAACGGTTACGGTGGCGGCTGGGAGCGCTATTGCGGGGTAGCTGTTGAATTTCACGGTGAATTTCTAGCTTATCAACAGGAGATTCTGTTTGTCTGAATTCTTCCAGGAGTGCTTCGCGTTTTTCAGCATATTTAGCCACCAATCTGGCGCGTTTTTTCTCGCGTTCTATCAAGCTCTTTTTTGCCATAATACTCAGTGATTCATTTTAAAGACAGCATTTTCCATTCTATATAATCCCGCGTCTAGTGACCAAAGTCTCTTTTAGAGAGGGTCTGTAGGGCTAGGTTCCTAAGCTTCCTTAATTTTTGCTTTGACAGTTACCTGTGGCACGCTAAAAGCAGAAGGGCATAGGTCAGCTAATTCACAAGCATCACAAGCAGGCGATCGCGCTTTACAAATCGCACGACCATGATAAACCAGCCGAATAGACCAATTTTCCCAATCTGCTTGAGGCAATAAACTCATCAAATCTCGTTCAATACGGATGGGATCTGTGTGTTCAGTTAACCCCAAACGCTCACTCAGACGTTTCACATGAGTATCCACTGTCACCCCAGCATTAATTCCATAAGCATGAGCAAGCACAACATTTGCTGTCTTTCGCGCCACACCTGGAAGCCGCAACATCTGTTCCATCTGCTTGGGGACATCACCGCCAAACTCATTGATAATCATCCGACAAGCAGCTTGAATATTCTTTGCCTTATTGCGATAGAACCCTGTGGAACGCACGCTTGTTTCTAACTCTGCCAAATCAGCATTTGCCAGACTTGCTGCATCTGGAAATTTACTAAACAAAGCTGGTGTGACTAGATTCACTCGTTCATCGGTACACTGAGCTGAGAGAATCGTAGCCACCAGCAACTGTACTGGGGTTGAGTAGTTTAAAGAGCAAGTTGCATCTGGATAAAGACGCTTCAGGCGAACTAGGATTTCTAGCGCCCGTTGCTTCTTAGATGACTTTTTGCGGATACTCATTACTGGAATAATCTTTGCACCCACTCCAATTGGGTAGTTTCTTTGACGATGAGAAAAATGCCTAGTCCTAAAAGTATCACTAAACCCGTTTGCATGACACCTTCTTGAACACGATTCGGTAAAGGTTTACCGCGCAAACCTTCAATCAGCAGAAAAGCAAGTTGTCCTCCATCTAAAGCTGGTAAGGGCAAAATGTTGATGAAAGCCAAGTTAATGCTGATCAAAGCACCAAAGAACAACAAATTGCTGATATCATTCTGAGCCCAGGTTGCACCAATCTCGACAATTTTAACTGGACCTGCGACTTGGCTTGCTGTTTCGCTGAAGTTAGTAACTAATTGTCCAAAACCTTGAGATGTCTTGATGAGAATCTGTTGAAATTGTGTAGCGCCAATTTTTAATGCTTCTACGGGGTTTGTCGCGCGACGATGCACGATTTTCTGGTTAGGAGAAAGGCGGACACCTATGCTACCTTCTCCCTTAGCATTAGCTTCAGGAGTCAGATTCACAGACAGTTTTTGATCGCCACGGGCGATTGTCAAATTAATCGGCTTACCCAAATGACTTTTGACGATTTCTGTGAAAGCTTTTAATTCTTGCTCAGAAGTTCCAAAAGTTTTGTTATCAGCAGCTAAAATGACATCTCCAGCCTGAAGACCTGCTTTAGCCGCAACAGAAACTGGTTGTGAAATTAATTCTGGGATGAGAATCCCCTTTTGAGCCGGTTGCGGTATGTTTACACCTACAACACCCACCTGTGTTACAAGCAGGAAGTAGGCAAATATTAAATTTGCTATCACTCCTGCACTAATCACAATCGCCCGATCTAAAACAGGGCGGTTACGTAAAAGATTTGGGTCATTGGGAGGAATATCACTATCTGGGTCATCGTCTGGAAAACCGACAAACCCACCCAGAGGAAAAGCACGGACAGCGTATTCCGTTTGTACTCCTTGATACTTCCAAATCACTGGGCCAAAGCCCAGAGAAAAGCGATTGACGTAAATCCCTTGGGATCTTGCTGCAATAAAATGTCCAAACTCATGCACCAGGATCAAAACAGCCAAGACTGCGATCGCTGCTAAACCCGCAAGAAATGACATAGATAAAGAATCAATGAACTGATTGGGTGATACTTCTTTTCATTTTAAGGTGTGTCTCTGTTTAGCATAGGTCTCAATTGCTGATTTTGTCGTTTGTTCGGTAATTTGTACAAAGAAACCTTCGGAAATGCTCGCCCCAAGAGTGCGTTCGCCCGATCCGTTCTGCGCTTAGCCGTGCTGTAGGCGCATAGGGGGCGCTACCCAAAGTCTTACACAGGGTACTTCCCCCGCAGAGCTTTGCGCCAAGGAAGTCCTGTTAAGTCTTGGAAAAATGTAGCGGGTGGTGCGAGTCAGGAATGCATAAACCAGTTCTTTCAAGCTCTAAGTAAGGAAAGACGGCACGTACCCCCCTATCCTTAGGCAGGGTTCCCTCGCACATCTTGTTCATAGTAGTAAACAAGCAAATCATGAAGCGAAATTTATTTAATATAATTGCTCTTTTAGCAACATCTACTTTAGTTGGGATTAATAGTCCTGCTAATGCTACACCAAAGGGTTATCAGAGAAGTTGTAACCACATCTCAGTTTATGGCAACATTCTCTCAGCTCAATGTAGCCGAATCAATGGTTCGTTCAACAAAACTTCAATAGTCTTACGGGGGATTGAAAATGTTAACGGCACTTTGAGAGTAACTGACCCTAATAAAGTTAGCAATTATCAGTTCACTTGCCAGAATATTAGCATTAGAGGAAACAATTTAAAAGCTGCCTGTAATCGAAGAAATGGCACACCTCAGTGGACATCAACAGTCTTGCGAGGAATTGAAAATATTGATGGTGTGCTGAAGTATACCGGCAGTCCCTGAATCAATAAGTGGGCATAAAAATGCATTATAAACACGCCTAAAACTGAATGGTATTAAGATAACCGCAAACTCTTAATGTAGTTGGATCAGAGAAAATAGGGCTGCGACAGCAGTCTGTGTGTTCAAGCCAATGGCTTAGGGGGCGCGAGTAAAAATGCATAAGCTAGCTTCACTCGCCACTAATTAAAAACAGACGAACACACCAATGACGACCCCGCCTTGTGCGGGGTTTCCTTTTCTCCTCCACCTTGTCCATCTCCTCCGCTGAGCTCATCCTCCATTTGTGCCCTCTTTACGATGCGAAAATCTTTAACTTGTTGCAGTTGTGAAATTAGATTTGCACCTATGATTTTCATCCCCTCGATGCTTGTCATTTTACATTTTTAGGAAATGAAACAGCCTTATCTAACACCGTTCGGCTGAGCGCTCACGGCGAAGCCTTTATTCCCTTACCCCCCTAGTTCTTGACAAATTTGCTACTTATTTTTTAGCTGCTAACTCTTAAAACTAACTTAACTGAGAGTTAATCTTAAATTGTTTCTATTAGTTTTATACTGTGCAAGTGATAACACGTAATTGCGTTTGTCAAAGCCTACAGATGTTACTTATACGTCTTACTCAATGTTATACACAGTAAGATTTAAAACCATGTAATATTTGTCGTTAACTGAAAAATAAAATGAGTTGACACTAGAAAGTATTAGTGTAACCACAGGGAATCTATACCTCCAGAACCAGGCAAAGTTGCAAACTACCAGTTGACGGCTTCTACCAAAATTCCACTATTCTTCGATGATTGGCGATCGCCTTGTAGCAACATATCGTATTACTGCTACCTGGGTGTCTGTTGTCGCTGTCTCAGCAAATTCGTGATTGAAATCTCCTGATATGGGAGATTACAACTCCTGTTATTACTGCGTTGGCGTAAGCGCAAGCGCACGCCAAGGGCTAATGCGTTTGCGCAGCGCCCCTTAGGGGCTAGCGTGTCCCCTTGGGACTCAGCCCACCGTTTGCGTAGCGCCCCTTTTAGGGGCTAGGTATTGCTCCCGCTTATACACACCAAACAAGGATCACTTATGGCGTCGAACCCAGGTTTATTAATTTCGGAAATATTTACTAACCCGTCTGGAAACGATTCACCTTTCGAGTATGTCGAGTTACTAGCAACTCAGACGATTGATTTTTCAGCAAATCCCTATAGCGTTGTTTTTGCCGACAACGGTACAGCTACTTCCAGTGGCTGGATCGCAGGTGGTAGTATTACTTATGGCTTTGACATCACAAGCGGTGTGGTGAATGCGGGTGATGTTGTTTATGTTGGTGGTTCCTCACTTGCACCGACTGGCAGAAAACTACGCACGATCAATACGGGAACGACAAATGGCGATCGCTTTGGTAACGCTAACTCAGGAGGTGTACTGGGTAATGGCGGTGGCAACGCTGATGCTGTTGGAGTGTTTAATCTCGACATCAGCAATCTCACAAGTTCTACTGTTCCTACCGACGCTATCTTTTTTGGTTCTGCCGAAGGTAGTGCAGTTGTTAGTAACGGTGGCGCAGGCTACGAGTTACCTGTTAATGATCGCTATTCTGGCGGAAAGCTTCAGTCTAACAGCTTCTTAGCACCAGATCCTGGTTCAAACCAGGTCATAGTAGCTAATGGTACATTTAATACGACGACAAATACCTTCACTACAGCACGTAGCTGGAACATCAGTCCGGCAACTAATAACTCCTCTGCCATTACCCTCACCAGTGGTGGTGGTAGTGGTGCAGCACCAACGATTCAGGAAGCAACTGCCTCACCTTTTGTGAATCTTCCGGCAACAAGTGCTGGGGCGGTAAGCGGTGTGATCGCAGATCCCACAGATCCAGCAAAAACGTTGGGACTTGATTTCACGATTGCAGACGCCGATACCCCACTCAATAACTTAACAGTCACAGCAGTTAGCAACAATCAAAATGTTGTCACCAATGCTAACCTGACTCTCAGTGGCACCGGTGCAAGTCGCAATCTCAAGATTAATCCCACTGGTGTAGGCTTTGCCGATGTTACAGTCAGTGTTAGCGATGGCACTAACACCAATTCTTATTTAGTCAATTACGCAGCCTCGGCAGCATCAGTTACTCCCAACACCACCCGCTTCCATACGGGAACGAGTGATGCATCGACGGCGATCGCCATTGATTCCAACTACATGCTGGTGGGCGATGATGAAAACCAAGTGCTTCGACTGTATGATCGCAATCAATCTGGTTTAGCACTCAATGGCTTCGACTTCACGTCGTCTCTGGGACTCACAGATACTAGTGGTGGCGGTGCAATCAGAGAAGTAGACATCGAAGCCGCAACCCGTCTAAATAACACAATCTACTGGACAGGTTCCAACAGCAACTCCTCCAGCGGTGACAGTAGACCGAACCGCGATCGCCTATTTGCAACGCAGATATCAGGCACAGGTGCGAACACTACCCTCAGCTACCAAGGACGTTACGACTATCTAGAACAAGACGTGACGGCATGGGATAAGAACAACGGTCACGGTTTGGGTGCCAATTACCTGGGACTAACTGCCAGTGCTACGCCTGGGGTAATCCCTGAAAGTACGAATGGTTACAATATTGAAGGCTTGACAATCGCACCTAATAACACCACTGCTTACGTCGCTTTTCGTGCCCCCCTTGAACCTGCAAGTAACCGCAGCGACGCGCTGATTGTTCCAGTCACAAACTTTACATCCTTATTATCTTCCACTGGTGGCGGTACACAGGGATCTGCAACCTTTGGCGCTCCCATTTTACTTGACTTGGGCGGTAGAGGGATTCGCGAGATTCAACGGAACGCGAGTAACCAGTACGTCATTATTGCTGGTTCTACTGGTTCTAGCACAGGAACTGCTCCCAATGATTTCCGCCTATTCACTTGGACAGGTAACCCAACAGATGCTCCCGAACTGCGTAGTGCAAATTTAACAGCACTAAATACTGGTGGTAGCTTTGAGTCTATTGTTGCAGTTCCCGATAATCTCACCAGCACCAGCCAACTTCAATTGTTGACAGATAACGGTGATACTGTTTTCTACAACAACGGAACAGCCGCTAAAGATTTAGCGCAGAACAATTTCAAAAAGTTCCGCAATGATACTGTTACCTTGGGCGACACCGTTGGTCAAGTCTTCAACGGCACTTCCGGTCGGGATACCATCGTTGGTACAGAAGGAAACGATACCATCATTGGTGGTGCAGGTGCAGATACACTGACTGGCGGTGCTGGTTATGACCAATTTGTCTATACCAATATTCGCGATAGTGGCGATACAATTACTGACTTTAAAGTTGGTACAGATAAGATTGTTTTGACTCAACTGCTTGATAGCTTAGTTTCTGGAGGATACAACGGTACCAACGCCATAGCTGATAACTATGTCAAAGTTGTCCAAGGCAGTAGTTCCAACAACTTCAGCGTGCAAATTGATGCAGATGGTCCTACAGGCGGAGATATTTTCCGACCTTTTATCACAGTTAATTTGGCATCCACAAGTATAGGTACTTTGAACGATCCAAGAAACTTCGTGTTTTAATTACTGAAACTAAGCTGCATTCATACTGTGCAATTTCAATGCGTTTTAGCTTATTCAGGACTTACGCAAAATTAATGAAAAAATAAACCGCATAGACGCGGAGCGGCTTCCCGCAGGGTAGAACGCGAAGAGCACGTTAGCGCAGCGTGCGCCCTTGGCGCATAGGTAAGAGGGTTTAAAAGGGTTTTTGCGTAAGTCCCATTATTCACTTTTTCTAGTGAGGTATTTTCATGCCGCCAATTAACTTGAGCAGTATTTACTCTCAGAACTTTGATTCGTTAACCAATTCAGGTAATAATATATGGACGAGTGACTCCACTATTCCTGGCTGGTACTCTAACAGAACAGCTTACACAGCAGGCACTGGGTCAAGCAATACAGGGTCACTTTATAGCTTTGGTAGTACTGGCAGCACAGAACGTGCTTTGGGATCGTTGGCATCTGGAACCACAGATACGATTTACTATGGAGTTCGCCTTGTCAATAACACTAGTAACACAATTAACGCACTCAACATCAACTACACAGGTGAGGAGTGGAGAAATGGCGGCAATACGACTCCACAAAAATTAGATTTTCAATATCAAATAGGCGCAACCAATATCACTTCAGGTAGCTGGACTGAGTTTGATGCACTGGACTTTACCAGTCCAGTTGCCACAGCAACTGCGGGTGCATTAGATGGTAACGCTGCGGGCGATCGCACTGCGTTGTCTTCTACTTTAAGTGGTTTAACTTCTGTCGATCCCAACAAACTTACAGTTGCCACCTTCAACGTCGAAAACCTCGATCCTGGTGATGGTGCGGCTAAGTTCAACGGTCTGGCTAGTGCAATTGTCAATAACCTGAAGACTCCAGACATCATTAGTGTAGAAGAAATTCAGGACAACAACGGACCAACGAATGACAGTGTGGTAGATGCCAGCACAACCTACCAGACTTTAATTAATGCGATCGCATCTGCTGGCGGTCCCACTTACCAATATCGCCAGATTAATCCAGTAGACGACACCAATGGTGGTGAACCTGGTGGTAATATCCGGGTGGGTTTCTTGTTTAATCCCAACCGCGTCTCTTTTATAGATCGTCCTGGTGGGACTTCCACCTCCAGTACTACAGTCAGCAACGTCAATGGTGTTCCCGTACTTTCGGATAGTCCTGGTTTAATTGACCCCACCAACTCCGCCTTCAACAGCAGTCGCAAGCCTTTAGTTGGGGAATTTGCCTTCAACGGTCAAAGTGTATATGTTATTGGCAACCACTTCAACTCTAAAGGTGGTGACCAACCCTTGTTTGGACCAAATCAACCCCCAACCCTCAGTAGCGAGACACAGCGCAACCAGCAAGCGACAATAGTGAAAAACTTCGTCCAGAACATTCTGGCGGTTGATCCCAACGCCAATGTGGTTGTAGCAGGTGACTTGAACGATTACCAATTCTCTAACCCACTCAATATCCTAAAAAGCGCCGGACTCACAGATCTCGTTGAAAACTTGCCTGAAAACGAACGTTATACCTACAACTTTGAAGGCAACGCCCAAGTGTTGGATCACGTTTTGGCTAGTAGCAATTTGAACAATAACTCGGAGTTCGATGTCGTTCACATTAACTCAGAGTTTGCCGATCAGGTGAGTGACCATGACCCCAGTGTAGCTCGCTTTAATTTGCCAGCTATCAGAGACACATCAACAACAGGTCGTGGCACATTAACTGGAGGTTCTGGAAATGATGTCCTGATCGGTGGTTCGGGCGCAGACTCGCTCACTGGTGGTGCTGGCAATGACAAATTTGTGTATGCTAGTATACGCGACCAAGGTGACACAATTAATGATTTTGAGGTGGGCAAAGACAAGATTGTCTTCACCCAACTCTTGAGTAGTTTGATTCCAGGAGGCTACGGCGGTACCGACGCTATTGCCGATAACTATGTCAAAGTTGTCCAAGGCAGTAGTTCCAACAACTTCAGCGTACAAATTGATGCAGATGGTTCTACAGGCGCAGACATCTTCCGACCATTTATCACGGTTAATCTTCTGGGTACGGGTAACCTCAATAGTTCTAGTAACTTCGTGTTTTAAAAGCTTAAGGTTGCAATTACCATTTTTGTGCTGGCATCTACCAACAAAGTTCATCAACTAAATTAACGGAGTTTTCAATGTCAGCTAAAACTTTTTGGAAAACTGTAGCTTTGGGCTTATTCAGCTTAAGTAGCATCACGATTGCAAAACCCTCTTTTGCTGTCAGTGTTGACCTGAGGAGTTTCAATAAAGGAGGTGATGTTGGTAATGTAACTCCAACTCAAGCTACAATCACTAATGCTTACGCAGATGGCAGTGATGACGCTACGAACTATAATGTCTCTGGCAATCAGCCTGTTGGTCCATTCCGACTTGAATCTTCTTTAGGTCTAAGTCCAGGAACCCTTGGAACTGATGTTGCTGAGGGATCTGCTATCAGCATCTTGAGGAACTTCCAAGCTGGAGATGTTTTTAGTTTTAACTCAAACTTCCAAACCTTTGACACTGTTAATCCTGACCGTGCCTTTGTGTCGATTGTTAACTCAACAACTAGTCCAGTCATTATCCCTCTAACCCTTGGTAACTCTACTTTCAACTATACCTTCCCAACTGCAAACAACTACACCGTCGGCATTGGCGTTGTTGATGTTAATGATTATGTTGGCTCATCGCGATTAATTGTCAGTAATGCAAACGTAGCGCCAGTTCCCGAACCTCTCACAATCTTGGGTTCGCTGACAGCACTGGGATTGGGTGCGAATATGCGCCGAAGATTTGGCAAGAGTCGCTAAGTTTTGATACTGCTTGACGAAATAGTATTACTCCCATCAGGAGTGTAAAATTACCGATGTAATTTCTTCTCCCCTGTTCCCCTGCTGCCTAAACGGTAATCTTCACAGCACCGAAAGGAGTAGCACTTCTGTTATCTTCCGTTACTGGGGGTCTGTCTCAAATACAGACTCTTCTTCTTTTTTTATACCTGTACATTTTGCTCGCTTTTAGTACATTTGAACTTCACAATCAGCGATACGCGTAGCGTCAAGCCTCCGGCTTATCGCCTGCTTCTAGTCTAAACTCCAGTACTTGTACCATTTTCATATGAAGATGCATAGAAATAACCGCATCGCCGTTAACTGCCCTCCCCGGAGGTTTGGGGAGGTTTGGAGGGGTCAAAATAATGTGCAGCCTCACATAGAATTGGTATTACCCAAACATTTTTTTATAATTTAATAAAAATTAAGTATTCTTAATAAAATAAAAAAAATAAATAAATATTTCTAGGTTGTATATACTTACATGTTTAGTGTTATGCCTAACTACATACATTTTCTTTCATCCATATAGTATGAAACCCAGAAAAAACATCTCTAGCATTAGTGTGGTTAGGATATTAAATGTCTTCAAAGCAAAAGTTTTGTTATTAATCTGCGTTTTTGTCATTAGTTTCTTTAGTGTTCTGCTATCAAATTCGTTGATGGCAAGCCAAACAGCTTTTGCTAGGTTTGATCTTCTGCAACCAGCCCCACGTCAACCATTAGGATATTACGACTATTTTGGCAAACTGCTGAGTCCCCATGAAGCAGCAAAGCTAGTTGAAGAGCGGAGTCTCGACCCTAGTGACCCAATTTCCTATCAACGAGTAGGAGCAGTTCAAATCACTCAGGATTTGATTACTAAAGGTGAAAATATATTTTTCAACCGTAAGATTGGGGACACATTTGGTCTGCAAAGAGTATTTGGTTTTCAACAAGGCGTTGCTCGCATCTTGCCAGAAATTACTACAGCCATTACCAATTTACAAGGTCAACCAACGACAAACTTACAAATTACCCTGTTGAACGATCTAACGTTAGGCAGTCGGACTTTTCCTAAAGGAACTGTCGTTAATACAGGTTTAAAAATAGAAAAGGGAGGAAATTTTCCTATAGGATTAACACCTAAAATCGACATTACTTGTGCTCTTTGTCATGCATCTCTTTCAGATAAGAGTAAACGCCTCGCAGGAATACCTAATGGTGAAATTGCTACTCCTCTATTGGTTGCCTTGTCACCAAATACAGCAGCTGGGTTTGCAAGATTGAACTTCAACCCTCTAGATCCACAATACAAAGGCAACGGTAAGATTATTTTAGACAGTCAAGGGAACCGTGTAGAATTGCCCGATCCTAATAAGTTTGAACAAGCTTTCGACGATGCTGTGTTAGATGTGCCTTTTGCTAACTTTGAAAGTTCTTCAGATGGCATCAACAACACGACCCAAATTCCCAGTGTCTTTACGTTTAAGAATCATCCTTATTTCTTGGACGGACAGTTTGCTGTAGGTCCGTTTGCCGGATTGAGTGCTGTTGGTAACGGTGTTCATTCTTCAGAAATCAATTTTTTTGCAGCTGCTCAACAGAGTGCAGCAACTCTTAACATTGACCCAGAAGTTTATATTGGTACATTGCTTCAGAATGCTGTCGATCCAAGCCTACGTTTACCGGAAGGAAATCCAGTAAAACCTTCGGAGTGGCTGCGTCAGGTTGCGCCGAATGTGACACAAGCAGAGTTAGAAGATCAAGTTCCTGCCCCTGGTACGGGAACTTATCCAAACTTGCGCCCCAGCTTGGTTACATATAACGGTTTGGTTTTCAGCCCAAATACTGGGAATCCGGATGATATTGCCAGTGGGACATTCCTGTTTGCTAACAATGCCATGTCTGCTTTCCAAAATAGCTTAGTACCGTCTGCCAATCGCACACCTGAAAACCAGCAAGCGTTGAATACAGGTTCTGTTAGACGTGGGGCAAGAGTGTTTGCGGAAGCTAAATGCGCAACTTGTCACATTGCGCCCTTCTTCACTGACAACAAAATTCATCCGATTGAGGAAATTGGTACGAATTCAGCCCGTGCTAGGTCTCGCCTGAAACTAAATGACTTGTTAGTACCACCTCAACTCTACACCTTTAACACTGCCGTTCCCATATCTGGTAACGCCGAAGTGCTAAATGTGCCAACGGATGGCATCTCCGATAGTCCCACGACATTACCTAAAGGTATATTACCGAATGGTGGTTACAAAACGACTTCCTTACTTGGTTTGTCTTTCAGTGCACCATATTTGCACGATGGTGGTGTAGCGGTGCGGGCAGGAAGTCTGAGGGTTAATGAAAATGGTAGTTTTACTGTTGTTGATCCCACTGGGTTAGGGCTAACAGGCACTCTCAGCCAAGCTTTACCTGCCGATCCTGCTAGCAGCTTGCGTGCCTTGGTTGATCGTGATCTTCGCACCCTAGTTGTGACAGCAAACAAATCTTACCCTCCTCTAGTGCGTAGTAACCTTGATGGCACAGGTCACGACTTCTACGTAGATAAGCAAGCTGGGTTTAATCCAAATCAGCAAACAGATTTGATTAATTTCTTACTGGCACTGGATGACAATCCGGGTAGCTTTTAATTAAATAGGACCTACGCATAAAAACGAGAAATCAAGGGTTTTGGCAAGGGGTATAGCGGGGCAACGGGTGTAGGTGTTCAAACCCTTACACACGCCCTAGTGGGAACGGCCACGCCTTACGGCTATTCGTTGCATAAGTCCTGTTACAGCCATTTTTAGGTAAATAGACCACAGTCGTAGGGGCACAAGACATTGCACCCTTACAAAAGGTGTGGTTCATTTTGGTGAAAACTGCTGTAAAGTAAGAAACTAATATTTTTTTGCCAAAAAAAGCTTTGCTACCTTCATTCGCCAAGCAAAGCCAGCTTATACACCGGATTGTATAGCAGTTGCCAGGTAGATTAGGACATGAACTAATGAGAAAATACGGACACCACGAGACTTTCAAGCCTGTTCCCTGTTAAGCGTTCCCTGCTATAAGTTCATGGAGTACACCCCTCCCTAACCCTCACGCGCTTGTGCTACAACGGACTTTCAAAGGTAAGTATTTAAAAATCAGGCAGGAGAGAGAGTCATTTGAGAAACATGAAGTTGTCGGGTGAAGCTAGTCTTAAATATCTACCCTTGAAAGGGGATGAAACGGGGGTGAGAGGGTTGGGGAGAACCATACTCCATTTAAATGCAAAGCGCTGTATTTGTAAAAGCGACATGATCCCAGCATTTTTAGGAGAAAAACCTCTAGACAGATAAATATTTTGTATGTCATTGTGTATCTAGAAACCATATTCAAACTTATTTTTTGCAATTGAAAATTATTTCAATTGAAATAAAAAATATTTATCAAAATCATTAGAAAAATGAAATTTAAGGTAAAGACAACTAGATGGCACCTAGTTATTCTGGTGTTTGTTGGGCTGTTCTTGGGGCTGCTTATTGGAAAAAGCGAGTTTTGGCAGGAGAAGACAACATCACATCCACAAAGCACTATTTCTAGTGACTATTCTAATTTTCAACCTCATGTTAAAGCACTAACAGCAAATCAAAACACAGATCTCTCTAGTAAAAACTCAAAATCACCCAGCCAAGTCAAAACCCCAGCCTTGATTCCGGAAACGACTCTGTCTGGTAAAAATTCAACATCTCAACCTCAACAAAAAATCAACCAAAACAGCCAACCCGCACCTCAAACAAAAACGCCAAGTCCAAAGACGGCTTTGTCTGCTAAAAATTCAACGTCTCAACCTCAACAGAAGAGCAACCAAAAAAGCCAATTGCAAAAGGCTCGTATTTCCACAGTCAAAACCACTGCAGCTTTTAGGGCTTACAAACCTAGATATGAGATTGCTTGGGCTAACCCAACTAACTATGGAGAGCGGTTTGCAACAGACGTTAATGGTCAACCTGTCAATAATCCACCAATCATAGTACTTCATGAAACAGCTGCACCTGCCTCCAGTGTCATTAATTTTTTTCAAACTCCTCACGATGATAATAATATTCAAGCAAGCTACCACGCCATGATTAACCTAGATGGGACAGTTGTTTACATAGTCCCACCAGAAAAGCGAGCCTTTGGTGCGGCTCATTCAATATTTGATGGATCACTTGGTGCAGAAACTGTTCAGACAAATTCTCAGCTCTTTCCATCTGTGAATAATTTCGCTTATCACGTCAGTTTAGAAACACCACCATCTGGCGTCATGAACAACGAACCTACTCACACCGGCTATACAGAGGCTCAATACCAATCTCTGGCTTGGCTTCTTGCTCAAAGTAATGTTCCAGATGAGAGGATTACAACCCACCGAAATGTGGATCGTTCCGGTCAAAGAATCGATCCCAGAAGTTTTGATTTCAATAAGTTTTTTAACATACTTCATTCCTTCCGTAGAGTAGTTTCTGTTAATTGATAATTTATATTAATAATTTGGCATACTAGTTGAGCCTGGGAACGCTTAACGGGAAACAAAAAATACCGAAGAAGGAATAAATGTGTAGCGAGTTTTTTAAGCGCAGAGCGCAGGCACTTTCACAAAAATTAAATAGGATTCGTATATTTAAAATACTTAATATACTGAAAAAGTGTATTTCAAGCAACATTTTACCCAGTATAAAGTCATAATTAATGACTCTGAATATAATTTTTCTAAATAATTATGATGTATGAGAGTTTAAGGTGCTGAATGTGCAATCAAAAATAAAATGGTCACGAGGGAACTAGCCCCCTGACCATGTATCAACCAAGTTTTACAACACACAACCACACACAATTTAGTGGGGTCTTTTATTATGTTAAACAATCTTATGATTTTGGTCTAGATTTTTACTGGTGATATCTCCTATCTACAATTTTCTATGTTTAAAAATATTTTTATGAATAAGTATAAAGTCTTAAATAAGGCATTATTATTAAGTGGAACCATCAGTGCCAAGTCTTATACAACAGCTATTCACTGGAGAAAAATTCACCAGGAATACTAATTTTGACACTGATATTTGCCCGGAGTTACCGAGATGAGCAGGTCAAAATTGAAAAACGCGCTTATAGAGTCTAGGATTTACGCACTTTACAAATCAACTATTGTGTCCGCAACGATTAGCGTGTTTAGTTTTGTGCAGTTTTACAATAGTCAGATGAGCGCAAAAATTTCCCATTTCTATCTCAAAAGTGCATAAGTTGATTTTGCTTGCATTTATTAAAGAAGAACGGAAAGCAAATCGTCTGATGCGTAAGTCCTAAAGTCTTTGCGATATGCACAAGCTAAAGCCTATGACTAACGTCACGCTAGTCCCTAAGAGGGACGCTGCGCAAACGCTATCGGCTTATCGCTTTGTTTGACTCTCCGGTTTGGAATGATGACTCTACAGCTTGTTGTATACAGTAAGAGACACTGTTTGCTATAACTTATCTGAAAAAGGAGAATATCTTAAAGATGGCTCAAAAAAAGAAAAAATCTGTTGCATCTGAATTAGAGCATCAACTATACACCAGATGCCCCATTTGTTGTATTATTCCACCTCATATGCTGGAACACGTTGCAGTCAATGGTAACGAAGAGCAGCGTAAGTGGGCGTTTCGCACATTAAATGCTTCGGCACAATTTCGTGGACGACGCAACGTAGTAGGTGGTGTGAATTTTGGGGTATCCCCAGGTCAGAAGCGTCGTACTATTTATGATGCAAAAAATGGTGAACAACTTCCTGGTGTACTGGTGCGTGCAGAAGGCGATCCCCCAAGCCAAGATACGGCGGTCAATGAAGCCTACGATGCAGCTGGTGCAACTTATGACTTGTTCAAAGAGATTTTTGGACGCGACTCTGTTGACGACAAAGGACTGCGTTTAGATTCTACCGTGCATTACAACGTTAAATATGACAACGCCTTTTGGAATGGCGACCAGATGGTTTACGGTGATGGTGACGGAGAAATGTTTCAATGCTTCACTAAATCTATAGATGTGATTGGGCATGAATTAACTCATGGAGTCACTCAGCATGAAGCTGGTCTGATCTATTTTGGAGAACCTGGGGCACTCAATGAGTCATTCTCTGATGTTTTCGGCTCTCTGGTCAAACAGCGAGTCAAAAATCAGACCGCAGATCAGGCAGACTGGATTATTGGGGAAGGTTTATTAACACCCAAGACAAAAGGCGTTGGCATTCGCTCAATGAAAGCGCCTGGAACAGCATATGATGATCCACTACTGGGCAAAGACCCCCAACCAGCGCATGTAAAAAACAAATACACTGGTACGGATGATAACGGGGGCGTACATATCAACTCAGGTATCCCCAATCAGGCGTTTTATCTAGCTGCGGTAGAAATTGGCGGCTATGCTTGGGAAAAAGCTGGAAAAATCTGGTACATTACTTTACGCGATCGCCTCAAATCTAAAGCCAATTTTAAACAGGCTGCTAATACAACTGTCCAAGTTGCTGGAGAACTTTACGGTCAAGGAAGTAACGAACAAAAAGCAGTGAAGAATGGTTGGCAAAAGGTAGGAGTTCTTTAAGATCATGAATTATGAATCATGAAACTTTTAACGAGTTATCAAGCAACTGATAACTGTTGACTGTTCACTGTTTTCATGACTCATAACTCATCATTAACCAAGCCGCTTCGGGGCGGCTGGCTCATTTTCTGACATTTACTGCTTTATTTACTTAACATATCTAAGAGAACCTCTGGGCTGTCCATTTTGTCCATCACTACCTCAATAAAGACAAGTTTGTCCTGATTTTGTTCGGCTTGTTGCAGTGCCGATTCTAACTCTGACTCGGTGCTTGCCTTGATACCCCAGCCATTGTTACCAAAAACTTCATGAAGCTTGTGATAATTCCACCGTTGGATGTCGTTGTATGGTTGAGTCGGACCGTGGATATCACGCTCTATCGTGTATCCATCATTGTTGAAAAGAATAATAATTGGCTTGAGGTCATAACGTAACATTGTTGACAGTTCTTGTGCCGTCATTTGGAACGAGCCGTCACCTACGAGTAGGATGGATCGTCTTGAGGGAGCAGCGATCGCACAACCAAGTGAAGAACCGACTGAGTAGCCAATAGAACCCCAGAGTAATTGTCCCACGAAACTGGTTCCCTTTGGCAAAGGAATAACTGCGGCTCCAAACAAAGAAGTTCCAGTCTCGGTGACAAGAATATCATCTTCTTTGAGGAATTGAGCCAGTCTGTACCAAAAACGCTCCTGGGTAATCGCTGCTGTTGAGTTGGGTTGGAAACCAGTTGTAAAACCAGGATTTAAATTTTCCTTGCGAGGCTTTAAATCTAGCGTTTGCTGATCGCGGTGCTTCAAGCGTTTGCTTAAAGCAGTTAGAAAATCCTGCATTGCCACATTGTTGTACACGGTATTATTAATCTTGAGATGCTGCCCATGCACTTCAATGGTTCGGCTTGGATCGAGTTTTGCAGAAAACTTTCCTGTGTTGAAATCACTCATCAAGACACCGATACTCAATACACAATCTGCTTGTTCAACACGTTTAAGCACATACTCTTCACTGATACCACCGTTATATATACCGATGAATTGGGGGTGCGTTTCTTCAAGCAGCCCCTTCCCCATAGTCATAGTGGCATAAGGGTATCCAGTGGCAAAAAGAAGCGATCGCAATTCCTCTTGCAAATGATGACGATCCACACCCACGTCAGCCAGAATGACTGGTTTTAACGCCTTCTCCAACAAACTTACACTTGCATCAACTACTTCAGCTAAGATCGCTTCATCGCTTTGGAAGACAGGGGGAGTAAATGGAGTTGATGGTGCAGCCACTTCATGTGCAGCAACGTCCATCGGTAGGGAGATGTAAACAGGTAACTTTTTGAGAAGGCTTTCACCTAAAACTCTGTCGATTTCTGCTGTTGCATTCTCAAATGTCAAATATGCTTGCGCCGTCGTTACCTTCTCATACATTTGGGCAAACATGGAGAAATCGCCAGTGCCTAGCGTATGATGGACAAGTGCTCCCGATGATTGAATTTTGGTAGAAGGAGCTCCAGTAATCGCCACCACAGGGACGTGTTCAGCGCAAGCGCCAGCAACTCCATTAATAGCGCTGAGTTCACCAACACCAAACGTGGTAATCAGTGCTGCAATCCCATTGATTCGACCATAGCCATCAGCAGCGTAGGCTGCGTTAAGTTCGTTACAAGTTGTAACCAACTCAATACCCTCTTGATTGACTATCAAGTCGAGAAATTCCATATTGTAGTCACCAGCGACACCAAAGATATGCTTGACGCCAATTTCTTTGAGACGAAGCAGTAGATAGTCGCCAACAGTACAATTTGTCATTGTTTTAGCCTCCGATAAATTTTAAGCAAATGGCGATGATCGCAACTCCCGAATCGCCAGAAGAATACCTAATTTTAATTACAGCGCATCGCAAGTCATTGAAGTACAACGCTTTTGTCTAAAAGCTAGGCAGAAAGTCATTTTTACTTCTGACTTCTAGCTTGAAAAAGGGTGTAGGGGTGTAAGGGTGTAAAGAAAAAAGGTGTTTATTTCATATTTTGCTGGCTGCCAAGCCGCACGAGTTTAAGGCTTAGATCTTGCACCTCCGGCTGAGTACGCCCAGAACTCAAGTTCTGGGCTAATAAACCAAGTCCGTTAAAACGGAACGGCACATGCTTCAAGTCGGGAAACCCGGATGCCAGATACCTACGGAGGGAAACCCTCCTGCAGTACTGGCTCCCCAACGCAGTGCCTCCTGGAAAACTTACTCAGTCCGTTTTAACGGACTTAGACTTTGAGCCAAGAAATTTATTTCTTGGCGGACGAAAAGTATGATGCAAGATCTAAGATGACGCCTCTATTGTGCTGTATGGGGATTTTCCAGATGAACTGTTCCCTCTTAATGTTGTTTTTTCTTGATAAACTGGAAAATTATGTTATGACTTTCCCAGTTTTGATTAATTCTTGCAAAACATAGCAAGACGGAGAACAAGAAAATGCGGATATCATTTGAACGCACGGGTGGTTTTGCAGGGATAAGTACAAAAAAAACTGTAGACACGGCAAGTATTCCGGCAAATGAAGCTGATCAACTACCGTCACTACTAGAAGCCGCAGATTTCTTCAATCTACCCGAAAATATCACAGCTTCAACGAGACAAGCTGACCGCTTTCAATACAAGTTAACGGTAGAAGACAAAGGAAGAGAACACACAGTCACTGTGAGTGAAGCTGCGCTACCGGGAACCTTAAGACCTTTGATTGAATGGTTTCAAAAAAGATAGAGCGCAAAAAAAAGAGTCAAATTTCAGTAAACCTAGAAATCCGGAAACTCATACGCAAAGTTTGTATCTTACTTTACTACAATTCAACCTATAATTAGTCTTATGACAGAACCTCTAACAGCAGCAGTGATTGTCTCTTTATTTTTCTCTGAAGCAATCAAAGAAGGTGGAAAAGCTTTAACTAAGGGCGCTACAGATACATTTGCTCATTTAGTAAACACCATTCGTGAAAAGTTTAAGGCAGAAGGAACAGAAGGGTTACTGAAACGAGCAGAAAGTGAACCCACGCAAAAGAATAAAGAAAAGCTACAAGATGAACTGCAAACTCAGATGGATGCAGATAAAGCATTTGCTCAGAAACTGAAAGAACTAGTGCAACTTCTACAAGCACAAGATGAAAAAATACATCAAGTAGTTTTGAGTGAAATTGAATTAACTGGTGACTTGAAAGCAAAAGACATCAACCAAAAAGCTGTACGGGCTGCTTCAGTTGAACAGGAAATGGTTAAAGGGGTGAAAGCTCAAAACATTGATTTAGGCAATTTAAATCAAGAAGCTTAAAATCAGTGAGCAGTAAACAGTGAACAGTTAACAAAAGAAACAGATCCGTATTTTCTCTTGGTAACTGGTAACTGATAACTGATAACTGATAGAACTCGTTCCAAGTCTGTGACTTGGAATGCCTTGAGTGAGACTCTGTCTCACGAGCAAAAGAGCTACAAGAGGCAGAGCCTCCGGTAATGCATTACCATGCTCTGCATGGTAACGAGGGAATGCGTAAGTCCTATAAGATTTGTTGAGTTTTTTTATACTTAATTTACAATTATGAATAATAAGGAATCTCTATCAGTTGTACAAACAATCTTTGAGAATGTGCGGGCTGAGGGGAATATCACAGTAGGAGATATTACTCAGATTTACAAAGTTGAAAACAATTTGAGTGAAATTCCTAAACCAACAGGTTTCCCCCAAAATATTCCCCCTAGCAATACAGATAAGTTTATCGGACGATCGCGTGAATTAGAACGCCTCCACCAACAGTTACAACGCAATAATGAAGTCGTCATTGCAGCTGTTGAAGGTATGGGGGGAGTTGGTAAAACAGAATTAGCAATCCAGCATTCACTGCTACATTTACAATTGGACACTTATCCTGGTGGAATTTGCTGGCTACGCGCAAGAGAAGAAGATATTGGTTTGCAGATCATAGAATTTACTCGAACAGATTTGGGCTTGCAGCCGCCAGAAGATTTGGATTTACCAGAACGAGTACGCTGGTGTTGGCAGCATTGGCACCAAGGAAACACGCTTGTGGTTGTAGATGATGTGAAAAATTACAGTCAGATAAAATCTTATCTACCACCACAACCATCTCAGTTTAAAGTACTCATAACAACACGACTCAAGTTAGATTTATCTGGTTCTCTGTTTTTGGAAGTTTTGCAGGAGGATGATGCACTCTTATTATTGAAGCAATTGGTTGGAGAAGAAAAAGTCACCCAAGAATCAATAAAAGCGAAAGAACTCGTTCAGCGTTTAGGCTACTTACCTCTGGCGTTGCAATTGGTCGGGCGGTATGTGAAAAAGCGTAAGATATCTTTGACAGAAATGCTGCGACGTTTGGAGGAAAAAGGGCTAGGGCATCCTTCTTTAATAGTGAATCAAAATGACCGCACTTGGACTCTAAGTATCAAACGTGGAGTAGCGGCTGCTTTTGAATTAAGTTGGGAAGAATTAAGTGAGTCTGCCCAACAGTTAGGTTGTTTACTAAGTTTATTTGCTTTAGCTGCGATTCCTTGGTTACTGGTGGAAGGTGCTGCTGCTGAGAAAGACGCAGAAGAACTGGAAGATGCCAGAGTAGAATTAGAAAACTTGCATTTGCTTATGGGCGAAGATACTTATCTGTTACATCAGTTGATTCGCGAGTTTCTGAAAGACAAGCAAAAGAACTTAGCTTCAGGCGACGAGCATAAGTCTAGTTTTTGCCAAGCAATGGTAGAAGTGGCAAAGAAAATTTCTGACACACCTACTCACAAAGAAATCACTGCCTTAACTCCTGATATTCCACATTTAGCAGAAGTGGCACAAAATTTGACTGATGCAGTCAGTGATGAAAATTTAATTTGGGTTTTTACTGCTATGGGTTGGTTTTATAAAGGACAGGGTTTGTATGCGCTGGCGAAACCGTGGTTAGAGCAATGTGTATCAGTAATCCAATCCCGTTTGGGACAAGAGCACCCATATGTCGCCAGCAGTTACAACAACTTGGCACAACTCTACGAATCCCAAGGACGGTACACCCAAGCGGAACCACTATATATCAAAGCATTGAAACTAACGCAACGTCTGCTAGGAGAAGAGCACCCTGATGTCGCCTTAAGTTTCAACAACTTAGCTTACCTCTACTATTCCCAAGGACGGTACACCCAAGCGGAACCACTATATATCAAAGCTTTGGAACTAAGGCAACGCCTGCTAGAAGAAGAGCACCCACATGTCGCCAGCAGTTACAACAACTTGGCACAACTCTACGAATCTCAAGGACGGTAGACCCAAGCGGAACCACTATACATCAAAGCACTGAAACTAACGCAACGCCTGCTAGGAGAAGAGCACCCATATGTCGCCAGCAGTTACAACAACTTGGCTAGTCTTTACAATTCGCAAGGACGATACACTGATGCAGAATCACTCTACATCAAAGCATTGGAACTAAGGCAACGCCTGCTAGGAGAAGAGCATCCCGATGTCGCCCAAAGTTTCAACAACTTGGCAGGACTCTACTATTCCCAAGGACGGTACACTGAAGCTGAACCACTCGTTATCAAAGCTTTGGAACTAAGGCGACGCCTGCTGGGAGAAGAGCATCCATATGTCGCCACCAGTTACAACAACTTGGCATTACTCTACTATTCCCAAGGACGGTACACCCAAGCGGAACCACTCCTTATCAATGCTTTGGAACTAAGGCGACGCCTGCTGGGACAAGAGCACCCATATGTCGCCACCAGTTACAACAGCTTGGCAGAACTCTACCGTTCCCAAGGACGTTACACTGAAGCGGAACCACTCCTTATCAATGCTTTGGAACTAAGGCGACGCCTGCTGGGAGAAGAGCATCCATATGTCGCCACCAGTTACAACAACTTGGCATTACTCTACTATTCCCAAGGACGGTACACCCAAGCGGAACCACTCCTTATCAATGCTTTGGAACTATACCAACGCTTGCTGGGAGAGGAGCATCCCTCTGTCGCCACCAGTTACAACAACTTAGCAGAGCTGTACTATTCCCAAGGACGGTACACTGAAGCTGAACCACTCTACATCAAAGCTTTGGAACTCAGGCAACGCCTGTTGGGAGAAGAGCATCCCTATGTCGCCACCAGTTACAACAACTTGGCAGGACTCTACTATTCCCAAGGACGGTACACTGAAGCTGAACCACTCTACATCAAAGCTTTGGAACTATACCAACGCTTGTTGGGAGATGAGCATCCCAATGTCGCCATCAGTTACAACAACTTAGCAGAGCTCTACTCTGACCAAGGACGGTACACTGAAGCTGAACCACTCTACATCAAAGCTTTGGAACTCAGGCAACGCCTGTTGGGAGAAGAGCATCCCTATGTCGCCACCAGTTACAACAACTTGGCAGGACTCTACTATTCCCAAGGACGGTACACTGAAGCTGAACCACTCTACATCAAAGCTTTGGAACTCAGGCAACGCCTGTTGGGAGAAGAGCATCCCGATGTCGCCACCAGTTACAATAACTTGGCATTCCTCTACTCATCCCAAGGACGGCACACTGAAGCTGAACGTTTGTACAAAAAAGCATTGGAACTAAGGCAACGCCTGCTAGGAGATGAGCATCCCGATGTCGCCCAAAGTTACAACAATTTGGCATCACTCTACTATTCCCTTGGACGGTACACTCAAGCTGAACGTTTGTACAAAAAAGCATTGGAACTAAGGCAACGCCTGCTAAAGAATCAAAATTTATAGTTTGATGTATTTTCTGATAGTCAAAGCGATACACACGCAGACGTCTGCCTTTTGGGCGATACGCCCTTGGCGTCTGCACTCCGCGCCATCGCACTCAAGCACCCCTATTTGCTCATTCTTTTTTCAACGTTTAACTGGTGTTGTGTTGTAGTCAGGCACATCTGATGCTACCTTGTCGAACTCAATATAGAGGTGCTTGAGTCCCCGCATGAGTATGTTCGGCAAGTACTGGTAATCACCTTGTGCCAAGCGGATGTTCTCAAGCCGTAGCAGCAAGCGCTCATAGGCGATCTGCATTTCCTTGCGAGCAAGCATAGCGCCCAAACAATAATGAATGCCAGAACCAAAAGATAGGTGGTTGTTAGCATTGTAGCGGCGCACGTCGAAACGCTCACCCTCTGGAAATTTTATGGGATCGCGGTTAGCAGCATCGAAGCGGATCATCACCAAAGACCCAGCTTTTAGATCAACGTCTTCGAGTTTTGTATCTTGCGTTACAACTCGCCACATCCCCGCAGTCGGACTTTCCATTCGTAGAACTTCTTCAACAAAGTTCTCTACCTGGGAAAGATCTGTTTGTAGCAACTTCATCTGCTGGGGATTGTTTGTCAGCAACAACATCCCACCCGCGATCGCACTGGTGACAGTCTCATTGCCTGCCACTAGTATTTGCTGAATTATACTCAGCAGTTCAGCTGTGTCGAGCGATCGCTCTTGAGCCACCTTTGCCTGTACCAAGTCCGTGATCAAATCATCTTGAGGCTGTTTTTGGCGTGACTCTATGACATCACGAAAATAATGCTGGAAAGCAACCACATCTTTAGCACACTCGATCTCCTGCTCTCTAGAAAGCATATGGCTTAGGCGCGCAATAAAAGAATCAGACCATTGCTTGAACTTCGGCAGATCTGCCTGCGGCACACCTAACTGCTGAGCAATAACTTTGAGCGGTAAGGGTACGGCAAACTCACTGACGAATTCACACTTACTCTTATCGATGAAACTGTCAATGAGTTCATCAACCGTTTGCAGAATCAAGTTATGCATTTTATTGACACGCGACGAGGTGAATGCCTTATTCACCAGTGATCGGAATCGCTCGTGTTCTGGTGGATCTGCCGTCAGCAGGGTGTTCATCTGAGGCCAGCCTTGAGCAAAGATTTTCTGCAATTCCGGATCCTGTTCTTCTTTTCCAGCCAGTAAAGTAGAGAAATTACTAGAGAATACTCTTGTATCCTTAAGAATTTCTATCACCAAGTCATAGCGCGTAACGAGGAAGAGCTTAGCGTCAGTTTTGGGACTAGGTAGCTCCATAATTGGTGCTTGCTCCTGTGCTACCTTGTAGAATTCATAAGGGCACACAAGCAGTTCAGGGTCAAAGAAGTTGTAGTCCGACAGATGCTTCATGGTGGTCAGTGATGGTTTGCTTTGAGTCACTGTGCAGTCAACATCATCTTAACAAGTTAGAGCAAACTGGTTCTTGTTTCCAGGACTTACGCAAAATAATGAAAAAATAAACCGCATAGACGCGGAGCGGTGAGACAGCGCTGCAGGAGGGTTTCCCTCCGTAGGCGACTGCGAATCCGAAGGGCTTCCCGCAGGGTAGGACGTAAAGAGCACGTTCGCGTAGCGTGCGCCTTAGCGCATAGTTAAGAGGGTTTAAAAGGGTTTTTGCGTAAGTCCTAGTTTCAATGAACTACCCTTACACCCTTACACCCTTACACCCTTACCCCCCTAGTTTTTGTAATTCAAGCAAATCACAAGCGATGAATTCAATCTATCCCTCTTCTGTCACTTTCCGGAGTAAGCAAGTAGTAAATAAGTTAAATTATC
>NZ_JCACKO010000054.1:0-34796 GCF_059505445.1 Brasilonema angustatum
AGGACTATGGCACAAAGTGCCACGCTACGCGCTTGCTGTATTGGCTCCCCAATTTCAAATCTAAAATTTCAAATCTAAAATTGTTTCGGTCAGAATAGATTTGACATATTGACGTTAATCATCGCGTTGCTTCTATGCTGACGATTGCTTCCTCCATTCCGGGGTTAAAGAAACCTTCACAATCTGCCGTTTTAAGACCACGATTTATGGCGGTCAACTTATATTTCAACCTTTAACAAAGAGGTAATTTATGACCCCAAAACAACGCTTAATTGTTGGTATAAGTGGTGCATCCGGCATTATTTATGGGATTAGACTATTAGAGGTGCTTAGGAGAGTCAGTATAGAAAGTCATTTAGTTGTATCAAAGTCAGCGGAGATCACCCGTGATTTTGAAACAGATATGACAGCTCAAGAGCTACGCAGCCTAGCTGATGTGACCTATTCAATTTCCGATATTAGCGCGGCGATATCGAGCGGCTCATTCAAAACAATGGGAATGGTAATAATTCCGTGTTCAATTCGCACCCTATCAGAAATTTCCAATGGTATTACCAGTAATCTCCTAAGCCGCGCTGCTGATGTTGTACTTAAAGAGCGTCGTCGTCTCGTGTTGGTGGTTCGTGAAACTCCACTCCATGCAGGTCATCTCAAAAACATGCTAGCAGTCACAGAAAGCGGAGCCATTATCGCACCACCAGTACCAGCATTTTATAATTGTCCCAAAACGCTGGATGACATCATTAATCATACAGTTGGTAGAGTACTTGACCTATTTGACATTGAGGCGGGATGTGTTCAACGCTGGGGCGAACACAGTACCACTTTTACTGATAATTTTCACTCATTTGGAGCATTAAGCGATGAAACACTTGAAGAGTCTCCGAGAATACATTGATGTTTTAAAGGAAATTGGTGAGGTTCAAGAAATTGATCAAGAGGTAGACTGGAACCTGGAAATTGGCGCAATTACTCGTCGGTCTTACGACTTAAAGGCTCCGGCTCCGTTGTTCAATAACATTAAAGGGATCGAAAAGGGCTTTCGGGTACTTGGCGCACCCGGAGGTGTAAGTCGCCAACCGGGTCTTTACCTTTCGCGTATAGCTATATCTCTGGGCTTAGACCCCTATGCAAGTGGACAGGAGATTATTGAAAAGCTGGCGCAAGCACGCTTGAAAACCCTTATTCCACCGAAGTTAGTTCAGACTGGTTCATGCAAAGAAAATATTCTTCTCGGCAACCAAGTAGATTTACTTAGATTCCCTGCTCCAATAATTCATGCAGGGGACGGTGGTCGCTACATCAATACAATCGGGACAATTGTTGCACAAACGCCCGACAAGAAGTGGACTAATTGGTCTATTGCCCGGATGATGATCTTAGACAAGAACAGGATGGCCGGCATTGTTGCTCCAGCCCAGCATTTAGGCAAGATCCATGCAATGTGGAAAGAGTTGGATAAACCAATGCCCTTTGCGCTGGCATTAGGAGTAGAGCCTGCTATTCCCTTTGTTTCAGGAATGCCAGTACCTGACTTTGTGGATGAGTCGGGTTTTATTGGGGCATACCTGGATGAAGCGCTTGAGGTTGTGCGATGTGAAACAGTGGATCTTGAGGTTCCAGCTACAGCAGAGATAGTTATTGAAGGGTTGCTCTCGCATACAGAGACAGCACCTGAAGGACCGATGGGAGAATATGCTGGATACATTTGGCAGGGGCTGAGTTCTAATAAACCAGTTTACCACGTGAGTGCAATAACCTATCGTAACGATCCCATCCTGCCTGTTGTGGTTGCAGGAGAGCCGGTCGAGGAAGACCATACAGCTTGGGGTTTACCTGCAGCGGCAGAAGTGCTACACGAACTGCGCCAGCACAATCTTCCAGTCACAATGTGCTACACCCCGCTTGAAACCGCTGTGCATTGGCTGGTAGTTACAATGGACATGGAGTGGCGGGAGAAGACAAATCTGAATGCTGATCAGCTAATTCAGGAAATTGGCAAGATCATCTTCAAGTCTCACGTTGGGTATGGGATACCGAAAGTGTTGGTGATGGAAAATGACATCGATCCGACAAACACTGCCGAGGTAGTGTGGGCGTTTGCGACACGATGCCATCCCGGCACTGGCGAAGTGCATTTTCCTATGGAAAGTATGCTTAACCTCCCTGTGTTCCTGCGTACAGATGAAAAGAAGGTTTTCATGAGTACCAAAGCCATTTACAACTGCTTGAGCCAGGATAGCTGGACATCCGAGCATAGACCGAGGCGAACTTCGTTCCGCGAGGGGTGGCCTAAGGAAATACAGGAAAGGGTTTTAAATAACTGGCATGCTTACGGCTATCAATAGACCTCTTGCATAAATACTTAAAATGTCATGTTGATCGGAGCGAAACATCTCGCGAGATTCTTCACTGCACTACGTTTCGTACCCTGCGGGAAGCCCTTCGGGGAAGACCTTCGGTCTCGCTGCGCTAACGGGGGTTCGCAATCGACGCTCACCGCCAAGACTGCGACCCCCTCACCGCAAAGCGTCTACAGAATGACATCCCCAACTTTTGGACTTTTGCAAGAGGTCTATTAAAGGGTTGAGCCAAATATTTCTGAGCGTGGCATTGGCAGCAGCGAAGAAATACGGAGTCTCACTATAAGATTGCTATATACGACTAGTATTTGATTTTTGCAAAACCAAATGACCTAAGAGCTACCGTACAACGGTTTAGTTCTCGGTATACCTAGCAAGAATCAAGTATGACTCCTATAGAGCCAATGTAAGAAAAATGCTTAGAGATAGTTACTGATAGCAACTATTTCACATCTGTTAACAGCCAAGCGACAAACTACGGAGTTTAACTTGATTAGTGGCTCTCACTAGGGGGCTGCACAAATGCCCAACGCTCCACGAATATGCCGTCGGCTAACCTCCAAATCACCACGCCTGTAAATACGATCTTTTTCCCAGTCTCGCTGTCCGTTCCACGCCATGTATTGCACACCCACACTTTGTCATTCTCCGCAACAATATCCTCAATAGTGACGTGGAGATCGGGATACTTCTTGTAAGTGCCGGCCATAAACTGTTTCGCTCCAACACGTCCCCCTGGCAACCCAGCCGGCTGCTCATGGTCATGAAAATCTACCGCAAAGTTCTTTTCCGCAATCTCCAGATTTTTTTGGTTCACAAACTGCTCGAAATGGTTTATTACGAATTCCTTATTCTGTTGCGTCGTCATGTTTGTATATCCTAGATATTTTCGCAGTTTTTGATCCCTATTTTTTCAGACTTTGTGAGAAATCCGGGTTTAAGCAGTCGCCATTTCAAAAATTATGGGAGTTAGTGCTTGCGCCACTTCAGTGCGAAAATCTCCTGCCAGTTCACCCGCTAAGGTCAAAACTGACACAAGATTTCCACCATTGCGCTCAATACGGCTGAGTGCAGCATTTTCAGTTCGCTCACTCATACCTCCACACGCATCAACTACTACGAAAGTGCGATACCCCATATCTACCCCACTAAGTGCGGGAAGTTGAACAGCTAATTCTGTTGCAACTCCTGAGATTAGAATTGTCTGACGTCCCGAAGCTTTGATAGCTCCCACTATTTCCTCATTCAACATAGAGTCAGCAGTTGTTCTATAAATAACTGGTAAGTTGCCCAGAACCTGTGCAATTTCGGGCATAATCTTTGCTGAACCTTCCGCATCAGCCACAGCAGTAATGATGACTGGCAGATCAAGAATTTTCGCGATCTTAGCGAGTCCAGTTACCCCTTTTTTTAATCTATTAGAAGGAATAGTTTTAGATAGTTCAGCAATTCCCTCCTGTAAATCAGCAAATAGGATAACCACATCTTTTGGATATATTTTTGTCTTGTTCATGAGTGATTCCTTTCAAGTTGATTAATAGGTTACTATTTGAGTTTGGAGATGATTTTTGCTCGCAAAGGAAAAAGTGCGATTTGACCACAATAAAATGCTAGCAAAGCAAATGCAAAAAGAATACAAACAACAGGTAGCGCGCTGCTCGTGTGAAATATGCTGATTATTGCACTTCCTAAAGCCCCTATGAATATTTGAATTGCTCCGAAAAGACCTGCTGCTGAACCTGCAATTTCAGAAAAACGAGACATAGCACAGGCAGCAGCAGCCGGAATAACAATACCCATTCCAACTGTGTACATTATCATAGGTATCAACATTTGCCAAGCAGATGACAAAAAGATTGACGGTAAAAACAACAATACTGACGAAATAAGAGACAGTAACAGACCTGAGTAGACAATTCTATAATTTGTCAGGTATCTTGATAAAAAAGAGGTAGATATCGTGCCTGTCAGGTACCCTGCACCGACAAAAACTGATAGAGTGCCATAGTTATCAGCATTTACATGAAAAAAGTCAGAAAAAACAAAAGGAGCAGCAGAATTCCAGGCAAAATTACCTGCTGTAAGACACCCTGCACACAACGTCGCAAAAATATATTCTTTATCGGCAATTAAAATCTTATAACGTTGAAAAATTACCTTGATATGTGTACTTCTAGAGTTCCGCTGCTGAATAGTTTCTGGTAATAGAAAATTAACGGTTAAACCAAGCATAACTGCTACAATTACCAAAGCAAGAAATATAACACGCCAACCCCAAAAAGTATCTATATAACCGCCCATAAATGGACCTAGCATAGGCGATAAAGCTACCGCTGCTGTAACTATAGCTAAAGACGATGTTAACTTAGAACCTTCGTACATATCGCGGATAATTGCTTTTCCCAGTGAAGGACCCGCGCTTGCGCCGATACCTTGTACTAATCGTCCAATGATCAATATATTTATGTCATAAGCTAAAGCACACAGAATGCTTCCCTGTGTATATACAATTATTCCGGCTAGAATTGGTGATTTTCTACCGAATCGATCAGACAAAGATCCATACACTAATTGGGATAGAGCAAAAATAAAAAGGAATGCAGTAACTGTAAATTGTGTAGCTGAAGGGTCGCAATTCAGGGATTTTGTTATGACAGGTAAAGAAAGTAAATATACCGATACGGAAATTGACCCCAACGCAGTTATACAAGTTATCAGAAAAACCACTAAATAATTTACTATAATTTTTCTCATACTTCATCCTTTAATGAAGATAATGTAGCATTATCAGAGCATCTACAAACTCTTTCTGAGTATTTGTAGCTCTAGTACGAAAAGGGTTAAGTACTGAAGCTGCTACACCAGCACCGAATAAGGTGGCAGTTTGAAGAAAGCGACGACCATAAGATATATAACGCATAAATTTTACATATTATGGATTACCTAGTGAGAGTTAGACAAAAAATAAAGCTAAAACTATTAACCTTGATATTCAAAACTGTATACAAAATAAAATAAGAATACAATGGTTTAATTTTTGCAGCAAGTTTGCATTTTTTAGGTTTTACTTATCTAGGGGTTTTAAATGATAAAGTATTGCTTTTTAGCAATATAGCCATTTATACAGAAGTTGTAAACTTCCTGGTTAAGGCGAGAAATTTAGCTCGACTTTATCCATTTAGGCGGCATAGCCCAAAGTATCGGTCAAACGTTCCAACAAAGCACGAGGGATTTTTACCATCTCAGTAGGTGAGTCTGACATCGAAAAAGTACAAGGCCAGAAATACTGAGTCAATAGGGTTTGAGATGCGCTTACCCTGGAGATAGTGTCTAAATTAGATATGCACAAATTAGAAAATAAAAAATGTAAACTTAATCCGAAAAAACAACCCTTGCCGTCATATTTTTCATTTCATAAAATTTGTGAAGTAGAGAGAATATCAATTTAAGATGAAGCTCTACAGAATAGAGCTTTAAGAATGAAATTCAGTAGACCGAAAACATTATATGAAACAAGCACATTTTTATGATGTTTCTCAAAGCCTTACTGTATAACGGTTCTAAAATGTGCAAGTTAAGAGCCTCCGACTAGCGGCTTATGCCACTGGTATTCGCTCCTGAAAAATATAAAACCCCTATTCACATGGGATTTGATCGTTTGGGCTTCCTTGGAAGGTTTCTATTAGTTTGCGATCACTAATTCCCTTTTTTCTTATTTTTCGGTATGTAAGGCGATCGCCTGTTAAAAGCCAGTTATAGATAGGCATTGGCATTTTTCGGAGATGCCTAATACGTATATATCTGATTAGAGGTACTAGTTATGGGTAATTGCGGTCAAAACAAAACTTATAAACTGAATCAGCTCAGAAAACAGCACAGAAAGGTTCTGTGGACTGTTTTGCTAATTAACAGTGTGATGTTCGTCGTGGAATTGGGTACAGGTATCAACTCTAATTCCCTTTTACTAACAGGAGATTCGCTTGATATGTTGGGTGATGCTCTGGTTTATGGCAGTATTTTGTATGTCCTCAACAAAGGAAGTGAAGCTCAGGCAAGACCTGCCTTGTTAAAGGGGGTGATTATGTTCCTATCAGCTGTGACTGTGTTTGCTAGAGCCTGCTACCAGATACAAGCTGAAACAACACCAGAAGTTAGGGCTATGAGTACTATAGGGTTCATAGCTTTGCTTGCCAATCTGCTTTGTCTATACTTGCTAAATACACACAGAAACGATAATCTCAATATGTCTTCAGTATGGCTTTGTTCTCGTAATGACATCATCGCTAACACTTTTCTTCTTGGGGCAGCAGGATTGGTATTTCTAACAGGCTCATTGTTACCAGATTTGATTGTCGGACTCCTGCTCACCGTCTTGTTTGCTAAATCAGCCGGAAAAGTCCTCTTTCAATCTTGGGAAATTTTAAATATGTAATGATATTAACCAAAGTTGCTAGTTATGCATCATTAAAAAAATCTCTGTGATAATGATAATCACACAAAGAGGTGGGGGGAGAGTCAAGCGACGCTCGACTCTCTCTCCAATAGTTTTAATAATTGTCGAAAAACTACAATAAAATACTATGATTCCCAATCAAGAAAACTCTTAACAAGCACATTTTAGAACCGTTATACAGTAAGGTTTTGAGAAACATTATAAAAATGTGCTTGTTTCATATTTTGCGGGAGCGTTAATCGCGCCCGTGGGAGGCTCAGATCTTGCACCAACATCTTATTGGGAAAATCAAAGCTTAAAAGGCTCATGATGTCGTTTGTTGGACACTGCCATCTACCCCTTATTGAGAAGGAGCAAGATCTCAGAAAAGAACAATTGGGATAAATATAGCGGATATCAACTGGGTGAGGTACAGTAACCCGGATTTTTCACAACAATTCTTAAAACCTTATAAAACCTAGATTCAGGCGTTTAGGGGTGGAGGCAAATTTTCAACCCACATTCCGCACCCCAACTGTCACAATCAGGAAATTACTGAGAGAAAAAAGCAAAATAAGCATAAAAATAGACATCTGAATCAAAAAAAGACATTTGAGCAGCCATGAATCAGCAAAAATAGCATCAAAACCTATTATCAATAAGAAGCAATAAGAACTGATGGCAGATAAATTCGGATGAGATAAGGTAGGTTTCAACGTCAAAAATGTCCGAAACATAATCTGGGTAAAGGTTATGATGAATGCGCGGACTTGTGAGAAATACGGGTGTAAGTGAGGGAAGATAATTACACTGGCAACAAGAGTAGCAAGCGCAACTACTATGACTCCTGAAGACTCCCAACGATAGTCAAATAAAGCCCTTTTACCAAGTAATACACGGTTAACTTTATGCTTCTGGGCTAGAGTTTATCTATTAGCTTTTGTTATCAATTTATTTTTTCAAAAAAAATCAGACCTTGGTTTAATTAACTGTATTAAACCAAGGTCTGATTTTGAGTCTGTCACCCTCTAAGTAAGTCGGCGTCAAATTTTTTTCAAAATGGCTGTAATTACCGTGCCCGGATCCGTTTCGATCACCAGAATTTCTGTACCATGCTTAACAACAACACCGCTTGTTCCTAACTGAGTACCAGCTGTAGGTCCAGCAAATTTGAACGTTATAGTGCAGTCTTGTTCTAAATTATAAGTACCTGATGCATTCAGCACCTCAATTTGACCGTTGGCACTATAAGTCTGCTTCGTGCTAAAGTTTCCTTTACCGTCAAGGTTATACACACCAGTTGCAGCAAAAGGTCCAGCAGGTTGTACTGCCGCACCCTCAAGAAGAGTTCCCGTCGTTTGAATTCCAAAGCTACCTGCTACAGTCGCATTTGTACATTTTGAGTCAGTATTTGAGTCAGCATGTGCTGCTGGAGCATTGCTTAGTCCAACGCTCAAAAGAAGGCTAGCACTAAATATAACAGCGAAAAGATTTTTCATAAGTTTCAGTAATTTCCAATTTTGTAGGATATTTAAAGTGGGTCTGATTGTTGAGATTAGTTGGTGGTTGATATAGGTGTGACGATTTCAAAGTATGCATATCCAATGCGAATGAAATCGACAATAGCTCCTAGCGCTTCACTATGAAATACGATAGGAATATTTTGTTGTTGAAGAAAATTTTGAACTTGCTCATAGGTAACTCCCGGAAGAGCTTCCAATCCGGTATATAATAAGCTTGGTCCATGAATATTGTAGTAGTCCGAGAAGAAGGTTGGCTCGTCTCCATAAACATAGAAGATCTCAAAGTAACCTGGTGCAGTTAGGTAATCCTGAGATAAGAGGATATCTGCTTTCAATTGAACAGGCTTGCCACAATAAGTGGCTGATGAGTTGACGGTGTTTACTGGCGTCCAAGAATTAAAGCCAGCATTCTCAAATGCTTTCTGTTGGTAAGAAAAGTCATCCTGGTTAACTGTTATGACGGCAGTGTGAGTGATTTTTTGTTGTAATACTAAATTGCTTGGAAGTGAAGGAAATACATCCTGACGTTGCCCTTTCTTAAAATTATGAACAATGCAGTTATTTGTATTGTTCTGTTGATTGTCTTGTGCTTGGGAATATGTATTGAAGGTGATTAACAAACTGACAACAATAGCAAAAACAGCGAAAAAGCGAAAAAATTTCATGAACTTCATAAAACTTTGATTATCTATTTGATAGTATTGATTTCACATTCATACAGTCAGACATCTAGTATTTCCGCACGGTAATTTTTCTTTACGCACGATGCGAAACTTGACAGCAACAAATCTAACAAATGAGGCTTTCCGCTCACAAGGGTTAATTTTTCGTTTGCAAGGTTAGATTTTTTCTTCAGCTCGACTTTATCCAAAATTGAGAATTCGGTTTTCTTTATCCGGCAAAAACCTTGGCTTTTTGGCAAATACTTTTTACACGTCACAGATTCTCGATGAAGTTCAAAAAGTAAAACTACCATCCTACAGAGGTTTCAGCGATAGCGATCCCAGTGTCAAAAAAATGGATAAAGTCGAGTTCAGAGGATGTCTGAGAAGTCAAAAATGTCATGCTGTTCGCGTAGCGTGCCTGAAGGGCATACATAGCGGTAGCGTAGTGAAGCATCTCAAAATTATTTGAATTGATTGACCCAATCGTTGTAACTGACCTCATCCCCCGTCTGTTGCCACAGACGGTAGTTTTTGAAGGCTTCATCAATCAAGTTAACAAACGCTTCGCCAATAGCTTGGTTGTGAAGATCAGGAAGTTCATTTAGTTTCTTGAAGTGATGGCGTAGATGAGCCAAACATTTCTGTTGGTCAGTAACTGCATAGCTGTTGTAAACACGCTCATTCATCGCGCTCTGTGTACCCCTGTATACTCAGTCCCTAAAATGGCTTCTAACTCGGCGCGAGAGCGTGTATCTGCCGCTTGAAACAAACAGAACTGAGGATGAGCAATTACCCACAACCATTCTTTTAACCCTTTAACCGGCCAGGGCGTTTCATCCACATGAATATTTGGTTGGTCCTGAGGATGAGCAATTACCCACAACCATTCTTTTAACCCTTTAACCGGCCAGGGCGTTTCATCCATATGAATATTCGGTTAGTCCTGCTGTACCCAGTCACTCAATTGGGAAATACTTGTAGGACTTACGCAAGCGTCACAATATAAGGTCAACTGGCACATATATTTCAAATTGAGGTAAATGCTCGTAAACATCGATTTATAAACGTTCTAGCCAAATTATACCCGTGTGACAGTTGTCAGAAAGCTTTACGCAAAGTGTTTCTTCAGAGTTTACAAAATTGGTATTACTTACTGGGGCGGATGTCCAATCCATGAACACCAAGGTCTAGGCGCTGGAGCGCTCCTTTCCCGTCTTCTGTTTTTATGCCGCCGGTCACAAATAGTTGGTCGAGGTTCTGACCGGCAAAAGCAACGTTGCTATTGGTGAGGTTGCCAGTCGAGTACTGACGGATCACTTTACCGCCTGGATTGAGAACCTCTACTTGACCCATGCCATAGTGAGCTATGTAAAGGTTACCCATCGCATCTAGGGCCATCCCGTCAGGCTTGTTGTCGATTTGCTCTCCCTGTTTAACAGGCAGAGTAGCAAACACTTTTTGCGATCCTACCTTTCCCGGTGATAGCACGTCGTAGACTAAAACTCGGTTTTTATTACTCTCGCCAACAAAGAGGCGTTTGTGGTCCTGAGTAAGGACAAGCCCATTAGAAAAGGCAAATCCGGTAGCGACAGAGTTAATTTTTCCAGAAGAATTCACGTAGTAGACCGAGCCATTGGCGACATTGGGGTTTGCGCTGCCGGAGTCGGTGAAGTAAAAACCTGTATTAGAATCGATGGTGATGTCGTTGGGATACAGCAAGGGTTTGCCGTTAAATTCCTTTGCTATCACTTTTAGGTTCTTGCCATTGGAATCTAGTTGTAAAACCGAGTTTTGGGCAGCAACGATATGAGTGCCGTCGGGCATAATTTTATGACCGTTGGCACCTGGGACTTTAGCCCAAATGCGAGAACGGCGATCATTAGCATTTAAAACTGTAATTGTCCCGGCTTTTGTTTGGGAGAAGTAGACGTTGCCCTGACGGTCTATGACAACTCCTTCGCTGTATTTGTCACTTTGCAAAACCTGTGTCGGTGAAACCAAATACGCGGGCGGCAGCAATGCCTCCTCAGAAGAGGTAGCAGCTACAACCTTATCAGCTTGCTGCGACGTTTGTACAGACGAGGTAGATGTGGTGTCCCGCGTAGTCTGATTACAAGAAACTAGCAGCAGGAGTTGTGTACAGCTAAAAATGAACAAACAAAAGTTCCGCATAATATAAAAACCGCTGTTCGTAGTCGTCTAATTAATAAACACATACATAAATGCCTCTTCGCTCTGTGGTTACAATGTTATAACAGAGCCTTTAAGTAAGTAAGTATTAATACTTATAACTGGTTTCTAGTTGTGCACAGAGCGCTCCTTACGCAACTACGAACGGAATTTGAATATTTTATCTTTCACTATATAGTTACGTTTTCTGTTATTAACCGACTTATTGCACTTGATTGATTATTTTAAAAGGTTATACTTGTCCGTAGAGTACCTGTGTAAATTGTGCCGTTACTTTCTTGATTGGCCGGATTAGTAATTATTTGTACTACAGGTGTAATCCGAATGTTATCGTTAATTGGGAAATTGTAGAATGCTTCAAAGTTCGTCTGTGTAGCGTTACCCACCACAGTCTCTATAAAAGGCTGACCTACAGCGATACCGGCTAAAGCACCTGGCTTGAACAGGTCTCGGAATGCAAACCCAGCCATCCAATATTTGGGGTTGATGTTACCAAAAACCGTGTTACTGTAGCTGCCATATCCGTAACGGCCAAAGATAGCCAGTTGTTGCGAGAGCGCTAGTTCAAAGTTTGCCCCGAAGACATCAAATCGACCATCGAATAAATTGCCGCCACTGTACTGGAGGCGTAGAGCGAAGGCTTTAGAGGGTGCATACTCCAGCTCAACCGTAGTCTGATTAGGATTTCCGAACAAGCCATTTTTACCATCCCCTTTAGGATATAACAGGTTGACTAGAGGCGATACACTAGCACGAGAACTCTGGTTATTGGGGATGGGATTTGCCCCGTCCCCAGCTACATAAACTGCCCGCACCGTAAACGCCCCCGACCCAGGTTTCCACTCGATAAACGCCCCAGATCCCAAATTCAAGACAGGAAAGAGGATATAGTTATTCGTTAATGCCAAAGTTGAGAAGTCATAATGACCATAGTTGGCATAGCTATTTGTGTCAACGAAATCTGGGGCGGTAATCGTTGGACCGAGGGTTACTTTGAAGTCCTTAAATGGCTTAAAGCTGTAGTACAGCCGAGTAAGTAGAAACTTGTCGTCGATGGCTGAGCGATAAGAGAAGTCCAGGACACTACCAAAGTTGGGCTCCAAGTAACCAGAGGCGTTATCCTCAGATCGAGCGCTGCCTGTCTCCAACCGGACTAGTAGGAAATCTGTCCCACTAAAGCTGGTGTTCAAATTTAGGGAAGCTCGATAGGCAATGGTGGCATTTGGTTGTTTATTGGCAATTTCTGCACCTTTTGGATCAATGATGCGCTCGCCGCTAAAGCTTCCTCCAGTCACAGCAGTGACTACTAGACCTGTAAGCTTAGTGGTGGTGGAGAACTGATTGGCTTCGATCTCTGCCGTATGAGCTTCCAGAGTATCTACACGACCCCGCAAACTTGCCAGTTCTGCCGCAAACTCTTGCTGGAGTCGTTGTAACGTTAGCAAGTCTTCGCGGGATACCTGGTGGGTCTTAAACCCAGTTGCAATGAGCTCATTCACTCGCTCAAGCGCTGCATTGATTCCGGCAGCAAACTCATAACGAGTCATAGCCCGATTACCCCGGTAAGTTCCATTAGGGTAGGCTGCAACAACTCCATAACGCTCGATTAAAGATTGGAGAGCTTGGAAAGTCCAGTCAGTAGACTGTACATCTGAAAGCTGATTCACTGACGTAACTTGGTTTAAAGTATCTGTCGGGAGGATCTGCTTTTGAGGAACAGTTTTCGTTCCAACTTGAGCTAAAAGAGGAGAAATTGCTGGAATAGGTCCGTGTACTCTAAATTCGCTACCTTTAACCTCAAAAACAGTAGGGCTTGCAGCAAACATATTTTCATCTGTAACAACTGCCTTAAAACTATTAGCAACAGACGTTGATGTTTCAGCCACTGCGGAAGCATTCTGTAAAATTAGAGAAAGAATACTAATACTCCCAGCAAGGGATGAATAAATCTTTCTCATTGCTTGTAAACTAAAGGTGTTCGCTTTCAACTGACGGAATTTCACTTCTATGTTTTTAGTTAGGGACATGAGACCACCTAACGAATTATAGACTTTTCCTCTTTTTCTAAAGAACTAATCCAACTATTGTAAAAACCAGGTTTTTTTAGTTGGATAAACGGAATGTTTGTTTGTCCAAGTACAAAACTTGGATTTGTACCTTGATATCACGTCTTATTAATTACTTATAAGTAAAAGATAGGTTCGTAGTTGTGCTGTTTTTGATGTTAATAATATTTGAACAAATACAGTAGAACTACATGCTTTTTTATAAGTGTTTTACCAGACGTGAACTGAAATGCAACTTTTTATTAGCTTTTGTCTCCTAGTATACATAAAATTAATGGCGAGTTTGTCGGCGACTATATTTTCCAAACGTGATATCTTGTGCAAGAATTGTTTTCATGCTACGTTCTGCCAAAGCTGCAATAGTGAATGAAGGATTTGTACACGCTGTAGAGCCAGGGATAAAAGCACTATCAACGACATATAGTCCTTCATAACCAAACACCCGACCATATTCATCGCAAACTTTCCCGATGACAGCTCCTCCTAAGGGATGGGCACAGATACTGGCATCAACTTCAGTTTTAGGTGTGGTGCTAGAAGTAGCAATTCTACTATCAAGGGTGTTGTAAGTATTCTGTGCTGCCGATAAGTTACTTTGATTTTCAGATGTAGGCCAGTGTAGTGTGACAGCATCTGTAGATTGATCGTAGGTGAAGAACCCATTAGGTTTTGGCAAACCTAATGTCAGACACCGTTGTTGTCCTGAACCATCAGTCCAATCTTGAAGATTCATTAGAGAAATCGGATTTTGAGTGTTGCTGAAGTTTTCAACAACGGCACCTGAAGGTCCTCCTAGATCAATTACGCCATTTGGTAAATTTGAACGCTGAGCAACCATATCTCCATTATTACCCCAATATTTGCCAACACTGGGACTTAATCTAGGTAATGTACCTTTTGCTTTAGCCTTAACCAAAAGCTTACTAGTGCCTATGGAACCGGCGGCTAAAAACAAATAGCGACAAGTAAAAGTTTTTGAGCGAATAACTTCTCCTTTTTCATTGATCTCATTAGATAAAACCTGGTAACCATGTCTCGATAATTCACTAATTTCCGTTACTACATGTAGAGGGAGAATTTCTACATATCCGGTTCGTTCTGCTTGGGGTAAATAATTGTGATCTACGCTATTTTTAGCTCCGCTATTAATTCCAAACCAAACTTCTGCAAGAATAGTGGAAGCAACCTTTTGCCCACTGAGTTCTTGACGAACTATATCCCAATTTACAGCCAAGTCTAATAAACGAGTAGGTAAGCCTGCTTTAGTTCCGTTCTCAAGTAACAGCCGTACTGTATCATAATACTTTGTTGATAGTATGTCTTGTGGAATTGGCGTTGCTCCCAACATTGAGCGAACAAGAGGATAGTAAATTTGGTCCATTTCTTCATAGCTGACGCTAGAAGGAAAAACCCTATAAAATAAATTTCGAGGAGGTTGATAAGTAATAGCGTTATAAACTAGCGAACCTCCTCCAACACCAGCACCAGTTAAAACAGTAATTCCATCTTCATCTAACCTCTCAAAAATTCCCGGATATATGTCTACAGAATCCCCAAATGCAGTTTTTGGACTTAGCCAAGCAGCTCGACCATCAGGTTTACGAAAAGTAGCAAAAGTATTTCCGTCAGGTTGAATATCCCAACGACGACCGCGTTCTAGTACTACTGTATGGATACCAGCTTGTGCTAGACGCAAAGCTGCAACAGCGCCACCAAAACCGCTACCAATGATCAGAGCATCTACAGACTCATTCTGGGTATTTGTAGCCCTAGTACGAAGAGGATTAATTATTGAAGCACTTAAACCAGCAGTGAGTAAGGCAGCAGTTTGAAGAAAGCGACGGCGGCAATAAGACATATGAGGCATAAATTCTCCAGAGTATGAATTATTAGTTGACTTGTTCTAAATCGCTTGAAAAAATTAGCTATTTTTTCAAAAGTTAAAGTAAAAATCCAGTTAACGCCAGATTCAGTTTCATTTATCTGTTTTACAATTCTGACGTTAAAACTATTAGCTTCATCCTGCAAAGAAACCTTTGCAAACATTTTAAAATGAATCATTTAGAATTCCTATCTTTCAACCATTTTTTGATCCCACACACTCCCTAATGAAATGTGTACAGATTGCATACCTGCATTCTCCCCGGTTTTATTCTTTTCGCATTGGCCGCATTCAGGCGTCGTTCCGCCCAAAGCGATGGGCAAAACAACCTGAAAGCGAGTCTTTCCCGGTTCGGAACACAAGCGGATATCGCCTTTATGCTTCTCAACAATCCGGTAAGTAATGACCAGACCTAAGCCGGTTCCTTCCCCTACTCCCTTTGTAGTAAAAAACGGCTCGAAGATGCGCTGTTGAATTTCTGGCGGAATCCCTGGACCGTTGTCAGTAATTTCTACCAGTACACAGCTATTCTCGCCTTCTGTGCGAATCCAGATTTGTCCCTGTCCACCCATTGCACCGATGGCATTGTCAATCAGGTTGGTCCACACTTGGTTGAGTTCGCTACCATAGGCAAAGATCGGTGGCAAGCTCCGATCATAATCGCGGGTTATAGTTATACCACTACCTTTTAGCTTGTGACCCAGAATTGTCAGCGTACTTTCGAGTCCCCGGTGTACATCCACCTCCTGCATCGGAGCCTGATCCATATACGAGTACTCTTTGATTGCTTTGACCAGTTCGGAGATGCGCCCTGAGCTTTGGTCGATTTCGTCCAACAACTCAACCCCTGTTAGCGCGGCTTCAAACCAAGTCAACACTTCGCCAAGCGATTCAGTGGGTATATGCTCCACCAGAGTATTGAGCCATTGAGTGTTCAGTCCTGCCCGGACTAGGGTAGAGGCGATTTTCCATCCATCAGCCACGTCATGTAAATCTAACCAGGCTGTAATTTCTTGTTCCTGGTCACTCTGCGTTAGAGGGTCTAGCAGGGATAATGTTGCTGTTTGGGCAATTGTGTCGTGCAGCAATTTGTCAAGAAACAACAGTTGCTCTTTTGTGATCTGCTTTTGATTGAGCTTGAGTGCGAGGGATGGCAACTGTTGAAAGATGTCGTGCAAGTACGTCGCACTTCGACTAACCGCTGTAGCTGGGTTGTTCAACTCGTGGGCAAGGCCAGCTGCTAAGGTGCCGAGTGCTATTAGCTTTCCGTGATGCTGTGACATTGACTCCAGGATTTGCACTCGCTGTGCTGTCATAATGAGAAAGTCACGTGTAATCGAAGGACAGATTGTGAGCATTTGCCAGAAAGTATCTACGTTCCATTTCAACATATAGCTTGCTTTTAGGGCACGCACGTTGACAAGATGGTGAGGTTTGTCTAACAAGATCAATTCATGACCCGTATATGTTCCAGGTCCAAAGGTCATCACTTGCCTTTCCGCATTGCCTACCTTTTTTGTAAACTCAATCTCACCTTCTATCAGCACATAGAAATTGTCTACCGCTTCTCCCTCAATGGCTATGTATTCTCCTGGAATGAGCCATAATTGGTGGCTGCGTTCCGACAACCATTGCAATTGCTGATCTGTTAATTGTGCAAAGAGTGGCACCTGGCGCAAAGCGTCCAACATAATCACACCTTACTAAGATATTGATGAATGAATTGAACAGCGATCGCACCCTCTCCAACCCCTGAAGCGACTCGCTTTACCGATCCGCAACGCACATCTCCAGCCACGAAGATACCTGGTACACTAGATTCAAGCAGGAAGGGTTGGCGATCCAACTTCCATGCCTTTGAGCATCGTTCATTACCCATCAAGTTCGGTCCAGTTAGGATAAACCCTTGTTCGTCTCTTTCCACAACGTTAGTCAGCCAATCAGTGTGTGGTTTCGCGCCGATGAAGATGAACAGCAACTTTGTGGGAACAGTTTGCTTTTCGCCGATTGTAGCATCGGCGATAGTAATCGCCTCCAAATGGGTTTCACCATGAACTTGGACAATGTTGGAGTGAAACCGCACTGTAATATTGTCTGTTGCTAAGATTTGATCTATTAAGTACTTTGACATGCTTGTAGTCAGTGAGTCGCCGCGCACGAGTATAGTCACATTACGAGCATACTTAGAGATGTGTACCGCCGCCTGTCCGGCTGAGTTAGCCGCGCCAACGATATAAACATCTTCATTCATGCAAGAGAGAACTTCGGATGTTGCTGCGCCGTAGTAAACACCTGCCCCGGTCAGTTTGTCAATGTCGGGTACATTAAGCTTGCGATACGAGACGCCAGTTGCAATCAGTAGCGAGTGACAACTTAATTCTGTCCCGTCCGCTAGCTTAACGATGCGATATGAGTCTTGCAAGCGAATGTCACTGACTTCTTGTGGCGTCAGAATCTCTACGCCGAATCGTTTGGCTTGAGTGACGGCGCGCCGAGCCAGGTCTGCTCCAGTCAGTCCATTTGGAAACCCTAAATAGTTCTCAATACGAGAACTCGTCCCTGCTTGCCCTCCTGGAGCCTCTTTTTCAATCAATACCGTGCGTAAACCTTCAGACGCGGCATAGACGGCTGCTGCCAAACCAGCCGGGCCAGCGCCCACAATGACTACGTCGTAAAACGGCATTTCAGCACGCGTCTTTAACCCGACTTTCTCAGCAATCTGGACGCATGTTGGTTGTGTAATGTACGAACCATCAGGGTATATTACTAGTGGTAGGTGTGCAGGATTACATTGGGTATAAAGAATCCATTCGTGCGCCTCATCCTCTGTCTCCATATCCAGCCACTGATAAGGCACATGGTTGCGGGCCAAGAAGTCCTTGATTTGATGCGACTTGGGCGACCAACGCGAACCAATAAGACGAACCCCTTCAAAGGCTGGACGGTATGACGAGACCCAATCATCTAGCAAATCGTTAAGAACAGGGTATAGGAGTTCTTGTGGGGGTTCCCACGGTTTCAAGAGATAGTAATCAATCTTTGCTGTATTGATAGCATAGACAGCAGCATCGGTGTCTGCATAAGCTGTTAGCAAAACCCGTTTTGCTGACGGGAAAATTTGCATAGCTTTTTCGAGGAACTGCACGCCTGTCATCTGTGGCATCCGTTGATCTACCAGAAACAGCGCAGGCATCTCGTTACGTAGTTTTAACTGTTGCAGCACATTTAAGGCTTTTGCACCTGAGTCTGCTCGCAGTACCCGAAAGCGGTTACCGTACTCCTGTCGGAGATCGCGTTCTATGACTCGTAGAACTCCAGGGTCATCGTCAACTGTAAGTAGTATAGGATTAACCACAATCGCTCCTTATTTTATTTTTAATGTAATAAATAATACAAAAAAGCTAATTTTCACACATGATTCCGTAGCGGTATTATTAAAGGCAGAGCGCAGTCCTAAATAGCTTTAGACCATAGTTCTCTTATTTGAGTCATGTATCCGTTAGCTGATTTAGGACTACCAAACTGTCTTTTAGGTAAACCTACACGCCGACTATCTCAACAGTTTCATACTGATCCAACACAGTGACACCTTCGCAGAATGCGCTCGCCTTGAGGAATTGCTTCACGTTATCGGGAGCACCAACTATATAGATGTCAACATGAGGTCCCAGTTTTTGTTTACTGAAAATAAGAGCTCGTACACCAGCAGCAGTAATACATTCTAAGTCTTGTAGCAGTAAGACAACGCGTTTGACTGGCTGTTCTGTCGCTCTAATCAACACCTCCTGAAAACGTTCTATAGCACTGGCATCTAATAACCCAGTTAAAGAAATCTTGGCAATATTATCAGTCACTTCTAACAATGTTGCATCGAAAGATACTTGAGTAGGAACAAGTCTGACTCGAACTTTCAGTTCGTCTTGAGTAGATGGCAATTTGACTGTTAAACTTTCGGTATCAAAATCGGAATGCTTTTGCCCGTTGATCCATACCTCGCCAATCCGCACGCTACCAGGTGGTAGGATATCTGGTGCAACCCGCAGAATGTTATCCTTAAAGCCACCCGCTTTTGGCTTGAAGTACAAATCCATCGGCTGCTTAGTAATCATAAGGTTCGTATAAACACAAGCCAAGTAGGCTAGCTCAAACGAGTGGTAACCGCTCATTGAGTGACTGCCCTTGCCTCGCTCAGTTCCTAGCAAGTAAGGAACTCCATTTGCCAGAACATTGAAATAGACACCGCCACCCGTGTAATCGAGGAACCAGGCGTTATAGAAACCTGCGGCTTCACGTGCAAAGCGCTGATATTCAGGTTTATCAAGTGAGCCTGCCAAAATGAGGTAGGCTAAGATAGCCTGTTCTTGCTGCCACCAAGCCTTCCGATCATGCCAGACAAAGCGGTGTACTTCTTCTCCTGGTTTGAGAATGCGTTCCACAACATCGTACCACCCCCCACGCTGTTGGTCGCTGCCGACTGCAGGCATGATTTGTGCAATCTTTTCTGCTAGATCCACATACTTTTCTTTTGCTTTCAGGTGGTTCATCCGCATCAGGTTCCAGGCAATTTTGAGGTTATGACCTACGACTGCTCGATTCTGTTGCCACCCCCAGGTTGTATCATGGCTCCAATCCTCATGAAAACGTTCTTGAACAAAGGGGCTATGTTCGTAATCTGGAAACCGCTTTTCAATAGTGTCAAACGTGTACTCAAGGAAAAGTGCGTATTTTTCCTCGCCAGTCGCTAGCCAGAGATTGATCAGATAGGCTGGGGCATGATCACCTACTGAGTTCCAGTTCTTTTTCGCGCGGTTATGACCTAAAGACTTAGGGTAAGGGCTGAGAGTAATCGGGTCGATGTGGGAGAAAAATCCCCCTTTATCTGTCTTGTCCAGAAAATACTTGTTAAACAGATTGATGGTCAACTCGATATCTTTGATGATGCGTGGATCGCCTGTTATCCGATAAGTCTGGGTAGGACCAGCCAGCGCATAAATTTGCTCATAAGCTGGGATAGCATCATAATCATCCCCAAATTCCGAGGAGAATATTTTTTGCTCACTGCCATCTGGCTTCACGTCAGTGGCATGATACCAATAACAAATACCTTCGCCCTCATCCAGAAAACGCATATGTTCACGCAGATATTCGGTACCTTTTTCCGCAGCTTCTAGATACCGCTCATCTCCGGTCAACATATAAGCTGTGGCAAAACCGTAAACCAGGCGTGAAATTGTGTCAGTTTCTTGACGAGTACTATCTTCTTTAGAACCAACCAAGCCGATACCAGTGCGATATTTGCGATAATCTATTTCGCCATTTTCAAACTGGGCTTTTAAGTAAAAATTGGCAAGACTTCGTACTTGCTTGACCCACCAATCTGGTCTTTCAAAAAGATAGTCATTTTCTGTTCTACCCAGAAAAACAATGTGTTTAGCTTCAAACTTGTACTCACTCGCTTCAGGATAGAAAGTGCCATACACAAAAAGATACCGATTTGGAACGAGCATTGAACTTATCTGGCTCGTGCAATCAAAATAAGGCTCATCCAAATTGCGTACTAACTCAGCATACGTCATTGAAGTCAGTGCTACTTCAAATTCCCTCCCGTCTGATGTTTTCAGATTGAAAGTACCAAGCTCTTCCTTGGTGGAATCAAAATTTGTAATGTACCCAGCAATCAAATCAGAAAATTGAAAGCCCATATTATTCATGAGTTTTTCTCCAAAATTTGAAATATTTTAACGATAAACTATTTAGAAATGAGAACAACAATGCTACGGTCTTTAACAGAATAAACATTGCCTGAAACTACAGTCTCTTCCCCTGGTTCCACAATATCCATAGGAGAAGCAAGAGCGGTATCTACCACTTTGTACCATTCCCTACCTTCAACAGAGGGGATTTCAAAGTCGAGTGCTTCCCAGTACATATTGAACATGACATGAATATCTGCTTCTTCTTCAAAACCCCCCAACGTAAATGCGAGAACTCTAGCATGAGGATCATGCCAACCTGGGTTAAATAACTGACAACCATGCCAAGAAATATCCGCCAAGCCCCGCTCATTAACTTCACCAGAGAAAAAATCACGACGGCGTAAAGCAGAATGGCAATAGCAGTTGCGGAAATTAATCATCAGCTTGAAGAACCTGAAAAGATCAGCATTCTTCTCTACAAGACTCCAATCAAACCAACTAATCTCATTATCCTGGCAGTAAGCGTTGTTATTACCATTTTGAGTGCGTCTGATTTCATCACCAGCCACAAACATTGGTATTCCTTGGGAAAGCATCAGAATGGCTGTAAAATTCTTAATCTGTCGGCGACGCAATGCATCAATTTCTGGATTGTCAGTCTCTCCTTCAGCACCACAATTCCAGCTTAAATTGTCATTAATACCATCCCGATTGTCTTCACCATTGGCTTCATTGTGTTTGTCATTGTATGAAACCAAATCATTGAGAGTAAATCCATCATGGCAGGTAATGAAATTAACGCTGTTAATTGGTAAATGTCCACTTGATTGGTAGAGATCCGCACTTCCAGCAATACGCCAAGCGACTGCTCCAACCATTCCTGCATCCCCCTTGACAAAACGCCGGACATCGTCTCGAAAGCGCCCATTCCATTCTGCCCAACGATATCCAGGGAAGTAACCAATTTGATAAAGCCCAGCAGCATCCCAAGCTTCAGTAATAATTTTGGTGTCAGCAAGAATTTCAGACGTTTCAATTTGCCATATTACCGGCGGATGAACCATTGGTGCTCCGTCTTGGCCACGGGATAGAATAGAACCTTCATCAAACCGAAAGCCATCAACGTGCATCTCTTTGACCCAAAATTCTAAGCTATCTACAATCAACTTCTGCACTATTGGGTGATTACAGTTGACGGTATTTCCACACCCAGAGTAGTCCATGTAGTACTGCTTGTCCCAGGACACTAGGTGGTAGAAGATGCTATTGAAAAAGCCTTTAAAATTGATAATTGGACCTTCATGGTTTCCCTCGTCGGTGTGGTTAAAGACCACATCCAGGATGACCTCAATCCCTTCCTTGTGCAACGCCTTGACCATATCCCGAAACTCCGTGAGATGGTTTCCGACATCACACAGAACACAATATGAACCTTCAGGAGCAAAGTAGCTGTGTGGATTATATCCCCAGTAATCACTCAGTGGGTTGCCGTCAACTTCTCGGAGATTGTTCTTTTCATCAAAGTCAAATATTGGCAGGAGTTCAACAGCAGTTATTCCCAACTCTTTGAGGTAAGGAATCTTCTCAATGATTGCAGAAAAAGTACCGGGATGTTTGCAGCCTGAGGAAGGTGACTTAGTAAATCCGCCAACATGTACTTCATAAATGATGGTCTCACTCATTGAGCGATTGATGGGGCGATCGCCTTCCCAGTCGTAATCCGATATATCGACAACTACACTACGCATCGAAGTCGCTAAGTTGTCTTGTGATCCCAAAGCATCGTTGCGCTTCCAAAGGGTGTTGGTGTTTCCTCTAGCGTAGGGATCAAGCAGTACCTTATTTTTGTTAAAGCGGTGTCCTTCCCCATGTAAACCCTGAGCACTGTCAACCCGGTAGGCGTAATGAGCGCCGGGTTTTAATCCTCTCACGTAGATATGCCAAAAGTGAAAGGTTTTATTTGTCCTTGGGTTTAATTGAATAATGTGTGTAGGTTCCGGAGCATCAGACTTATCAAACAACAAAAGTTCAACAGATCTGGCATGCTCTGAAAATACTGAGAAGTTTACTCCGTTTTTGTCCGGTATTGCACCCAAAGGATGTGCACATCCCGATTCAAATTGGTATTGATTTGTTGCTGGTTTAACCAGTTGTTTAGCTGTAGTTAAAGTCATTTTGCCCTTTCTATCCTTACGGCATTTAATTAGTTGTTTATTTCGATTTTGCCTCAACGTTTTAAGGCTTTGCGAAAGGCTTGATTTTTGTGTTAACTACTTTTACATTTTTTATTCATTATGGAATATTCCGCTAAGGGTTTATTCGTTACCTGTGTTGCACTTAAGGCTTGGATTAGCAAGTACGTTCTGTTCTTAATGTCACAATTATCTCGTTGAAAAAAAGGTAAATCAGATACATCTTTATGCAAAGTTATAAGATGCACCTCCTTACTTTTGAGCGCTTAATAAGGTAATTTTTGTACTTTAGGCGTCAATTGTGCACTGGTAACTACATTGACTTTTAGTTCACCAGTAATAATTAAGTTTAAGGAGTACAAAACAACCTTGTAAGGGTTGAACTTTCGGAAGAAGTTTGTATTCTTTCGCTCAAGCTTTTATATTGATATAACCCCGATAAAGTTTATCTTATTTTTGCTATTTTTTTCAACGGCAGAAATGGTTAATAGTTTAGGTTCGATCTATTCTTTAACTTAGCCATATTCATGTCGATGAAACACCCAGATCGATAAAAAAACTAAAAAAATGACTACTCTCGAACCGCCAGAAGAATACCTAATTTAACGTAGACGCGCAGCGGTGAGAGGGTCGCAGTCTTGGACGCCACTTCCTACCCCAATACGGTTCGCCTTCTGGCGGGCGTCTACAAGTCAGGAAACCCGCACTTGAAGGAGTAGCTCCGGTGAGCGTCGATTGCGAAGAGCGAAGTTCCTCTGAAAGAGGCACCCCCGCTCTATGGCGCTCCGCCATAGGGTAAGAAGAAAATAAAGAAGACAGGTAATCTTAGACAGGGAAGGAAGTAAAATCGAAAAAATGCACACTTCCTTCTAAATTTTAACCCTTGCGGTTGTGTATTGTACTCCCTAAAGTAAAAATGATCAGGGCGCAGCCTATGTGCATTCATAAAAATAACTCAAACAACAAGAGCTACTGTGGTTAAATTCCGTATAGCCATAGCAATTCTATATGAATTGTGAGAATTTACGAAGTTTAAAAGCGCGTTTTGACAAGCCTTTGAGCCTTTATTTTTCTCATGTAAGCGCAAGCGCACGCTAAGAGCGAACGCGTAGTGTGCCCGCAGGGCTTATGATTTAGGATTGCTATATAAAGGAGCGGTTACTTTTTCTATTGCACAGTAAGCACGCACTTTTAGCGACCGCGTTTTTCCCATAATTAATCCAACCACCAAAAAGAAAACGACTCCAATCACTTAAGTGACACAAGCAGATGTGAACGCGGTCTCTGCTGCGACCAACCTCGCTTTTGAAAACAACTGAAGGGACACACCCATGAATTTACAAAATAAAGTTGCCATCATCACCGGTGCTAGTGGTGGTATTGGTGAGGCTGTCGCTAAGGACCTAGATGCAGCAGGCATGAGTCTAGTACTCACAGCGCGATCGCAAGATAAACTCGAACACCTCGCGTCGAATCTACAAAATGCTAAAGCCGTTCCCAGTGAAATCACAGACCCTGAATTGCCACAAAAATTGGTAGACTTTGCTATCCAAACTTTTGGCCGACTCGACGTAGTCTTCAACAACGCAGGCGTTATGACTGTGGGGGCGATTGTTGATGTCGATGTCGAAGCAATCTGCCAGATGGTTCGGATCAATGTGGAATCTGCCTATAGGATGGCCTACACGGCGCTGCGGCACTTCAAGGAATCTGGCAGCGGCTTTTTAATCAACACTTCGAGTATCGCCGGGTTGAAAACAACTCCGCAATTTGGTGCCTACTGCGGAACCAAATTTGCCATTGAGGCGTTCACAGATTCGCTGCGGATGGAACTCGCAGGAACTAACATTCGCGTAGCGTCCATTGCCCCAGGCAGCGTGGATACAGGCTTGTATGACCACTGGGATCACAATCACAAAGAATTCATCGCTTCTGGGGGTTTACTGCAACCGCAGGACATCGCCCGTTGCGTTCGTTTCGTGTTAGAGCAGCCTCCCCACGTCCTCATCCCGAGGCTTTTGGTTGTACCATCCGCCCAGCCCGTGTAAAATCATCTGTCTATTTTAATTTACAATTCGACAAAAGACACAATCATGAACACAGAAAAAAGAGTTGCAGTTGTTACAGGAAGTTACAAAGGTCTTGGTTTTGAGATTGCTAGAAAACTGGCAAAGCTTGACAATATTCAAGTCATTATATCCGGTCGGGACAAAGCAAAGGGATTGGAAGCTTGCGAAAAATTAGCACAACAAGGTCTTGAAGTGGACTTTCTACCTCTGGACGTTACTGATGACAAGAGTGTTGAAAACTTTGTAAACGCGCTACACGAACAGTACGGGAGAGTAGACATCTTAGTCAATAACGCAGGGGTAAATCCTGCAAAAGAAGCTGAAGAAGGCAGTGTCTTGACTGCTAAATTAGATACGGTTATCTCGACATTTGCGGTGAATTCGGTGGGTCCCTTACGTCTTTGTCAAGCACTGATTCCTATGATGAAAGAGCATAATTATGGGCGCATTGTCAATGTATCTACTGAAATGGCTTCCTTAAATTATATACCCAATGATTATTATCCCCTTGCTCCGTCATATCGGCTATCAAAAATTGGTTTAAATGGAGTTGCTTGTTTGTTGGGGAGGGAGTTGAAGGATACTAATATCCTAATCAATAACTATTCTCCAGGATGGATGAAAACCGATATTGGAGGAGCAGATGCCCCGCTCACTGCTGAGGAAGGTGCAGAAACCGCTGTCTATTTAGCTACACTACCAGACGGTGGTTCTCAAGGCGGCTTTTTTGCAGAAATGAGAAAATTTGGTGGGCCTTTTGCTTTGCCTTGGTAAACAGGTATTGCAAACGTATTCTGGGACAGAATTTTATTGGACATTGACGGTTCCCATACTCCGCACCCTTGTTTTTGAGATCATATAGCGCTTAACGCTTAACAGACTTGAAAGTCTCTTGGTGACCGTGTTTTCTCATTAGTTCGTGTCCTAATCTACCTGGCGACTGCTATAACTCTCAAAAAACACAGATAAAAAACCAAAATGAAACCGCGTTAATCAGTCTTTATTCTCGACGATGACGCGGTTTCTTCTTTTATCTGTTACTAATCAAAACACGGCATATATATAAGTAAAATATTGATTCCAAGTGCTTGTAGAGTGTACATACTGGCAATATCGCCTGTTAACCCAATATTTTTTTCTCTGATTAATTTTTATAAGATAAATATAAAACTTATAAATTTATGAATCGGCGTAATTCAAAACGGAGTCGTGGCGTTATACTTACTCTCCAAGGCTGGCAAAAACTTCAGAAAGGAAAACTCGAATGGGAATTTCGCGAAAAATCTGGTATGAAGTACACCGTGGAAGAAATAAGTGAACGCGCTGAATTAACTCCGAATACAGTCGCGAAAGTACTCGCTCGCCAAGAAGGGGTTGACAAACAAACGCTTGTTCGTTTCTTTATGGCATTTGATTTAGAATTGAAGAAAAGCGACTATTCAAAGAGCAATCCCAATTCGGCGAGTCTTCAAGGCTTGAAAACTCTCAAGCGCATTGATTGGGACGAAGCTGTTTGTGTGTCAGATTTTTGTGGACGTACAACAGAATTGGCTATGCTGGAGCAATGGCTCCTGACGGAGCAATGCCGAGTTGTCGCACTGTTGGGAATGGGGGGTATTGGTAAAACCTCTGTTGCTGCTAAGTTAGTCCATGAAATTCAGGAGCAATTTGAGTATGTTGTTTGGCGATCGCTCTACAATGCCCCTCCACTTTTCGAGCTTTTGGCTAACTTAATTCAATTTTTCTGTGACGCCCAGATTTGTGAAGCTGACTTACCAAAAAGCGTAGACGGCAGATTGTCGCAACTGATTTCATATTTGCGACAATACCACTGTCTCATTATACTCGATAACGCACAGACCATTCTACAAAGTGGCGCTATTGCTGGAAGCTATCGAGAAGACTATGAGGATTATGGTCAACTTATAAAACGGGTGGGACAAACAATTCATCAAAGCTGCTTAGTGCTGACTTCTCGGGAAAAACCGAAAGACGTGGCGTTACTCGAAGGAGAAGCACTACCTGTTCGCTCATTACACCTGAGAGGTCTGTGTGAGGAGGAAGGAGAAAGAATTTTGCGCCACAAAGGTCTATCTGGAGAAGATTCTAAAAAGAAGGCACTCTTTGAACGCTATTGTGGCAATCCATTAGCTTTGAAGATAGTTGCAACAACGATTCAAGATGTCTTTAATGGTAACATTTCTGAGTTTTTAAACCAAGAAATCGCAGTTTTTGGCGATATTACTACTCTTTTAGACCAGCAGTTTGAGCGCTTGTCGGATAAGGAGCGTGAGGTGATGTACTGGTTCTGCATTAATCGTGAGCCGATGACGCTCTTCCAATTGCGAGAAGATATTATATCAATAGGAACACCACAGAGATTACTAGAGGCTTTGGAGTCTCTGGTGCGCAGAAGTCTCATCGACAAGGCTACACCTACACAAGTAGAGAAAAGCACTCGATTGTTCACAATAGAACCTGTATTAATGGAGTATGTGACTAGCAAATTAATAAAGCAAGTATGTGAAGAGATAGTCACTCAGCAAATTGTGCTTCTTAGACATCATGCTTTGAGTAAGGCTCAATCCAAAGAATATGTAAGAGTTGCTCAAATACGCTTTATCCTCAAACCACTTATAGATGAATTGCTCACTATTTTTAAAACCCAAAAAAGACTTGAACATCAACTGGTTGAAATAAAAGCATTGCTGCAAAAAGAATTTTTACAGGAACGAGGATATACAGGCGGAAATATTATCAATATGCTTAGTCAGCTAAAAATTGATTTGAGGGGTTATGATTTTTCTAATATGAGTATTTGGCAAGCTGACCTAAGAGGTGTAAATTTACCTCAAGTCAATTTCCAAAACGCTAATTTATCCAAGTCTGTTTTTACGAAAAACTTCAGTAGAGTTTCTGCGGTAGCATTCAGTCCCAACGGAAAAGTTTTAGCGATGAGTGACGCTAATGGTAAGATTTGCTTATGGCAAGACTTTACTGATAGTGAAGAACTTTTAACCTGTCAAGGACATATCAGTTGGGTTCGAGCGATCGCCTTCAGTCCGGATGGCGATACCATCAGTAGTTCTGGTGCTGATCAGAGTGTGAAGTTGTGGGACACAAGCAGCGGTGAATGCCTGAAAACTTTCACTCGACACCCTAAGCGCGTACAAACAGTTGCCTTCAGTTCTAAAGGTAATATCTTAGCATGTGGCAGTGATGACCAAACGGTGAGTTTGTGGGATCTTCGCAGCAGTCAGTGCCATAAAATTTTGCAGGGACATACTGGTCGGGTATTGTCAGTTGTTTTTAGTCCTCAAGGTAAGATCCTAGCCACTGCTAGTAGTGACAAAACTTTAAAGCTATGGAATTTCACAACAAGTGAATGTAAAATAACTTTACAGGGACATACTGGTTCGATCTCTTCAGTGACTTTCAGTCTGGATGGCAAAACCCTAGCTAGTGCCAGTGATGACCAAACCGTCAAGCTTTGGGATGCCATCACTGGTGAATACCTCAGAACTTTGCAGGGACATAGCAACCGGGTAAGGTCAGTCACCTTTGCTCCTAAAGGTAAAATGCTAGCTAGCGGCAGTGATGACCAAACTGTCAAGCTTTGGGATCATACCACTGGTGAATGCCTTATGACCTTGCAAGGACATACTGGTTTAATCTGGTCACTTGCTTTCAGTCCTGAAGGTAATATCCTTGCCAGTGGAAGTGATGACCAAACTGTCAAGCTTTGGGATGTTAGCACTGGTCAAACCTTGAGAATCTTGCAAGGATATAGTAACGGGGTGATGTCTGTTGCCTTTGCTCCTAGTGGCAAAACCTTTGTCAGCAGCAGTGATGACCAAACTGTACGCTGTTGGGATGTCAGCACTGGTCAGTGTAACAAAACTTTGCTGGGACACGCTAACCGAGTACGAACCGTTGCCTTCAGTCCTGAAGGTAATATTCTAGCAACCGGCAGTTACGACCAGGAAGTCAGGTTATGGAATACTAGCACTAACCAATGCTATAAAATTTTGCAAGGACATACTGGTTGGGTAAAAGCAGTAGCCTTTGCTCCTGAAGGCAATATCCTGGCAAGTGGCAGTGATGACCAAACTGTGAGGTTATGGGATGTCAGCACTGGTGAACTCTTGAGAACACTGGAACATAGTCATGGGGTATGGTCCGTTGCCTTCAGTCCCGTTAGCGATAGGCGCAGCCGTGCCGTAGGCATAGCGTCTGCGTTCGGCGCAGCCGTGCCGCAGGCTCAGGAGATTGGTAATATATTGGCAAGTGGCTGTGATGACCAAACCGTGAGGTTATGGGATGTCAGCACAGGTCAAACTCTTAAAAACTTGTTGGGACATAGCGGTTGGGTATTGTCAGTTGCTTTCAGTCCTCAAGGTAGGATTTTAGCCAGTGGCAGTAAAGATAAAACAGTGAAGTTCTGGGATGTTGGCACAGGCGAATGTCTCAAAACTTTATCGGGACACACGAGTTGGGTGTTGTCAGTTGCCTTTAGTCCTCAAGGTAATATCCTCGCCAGTGGTAGCGTAGACCAAATGGTAAAATTGTGGGATATTAACTCCGGTGAATGTCTTAAAACTTTACAGGGTCATACCCACTGGGTAAGGTCAGTTGTTTTTTGTCCGGATGGTAAAACTTTGCTTAGTGGCAGTGAAGATGGGACAGTTAAGTTATGGGATGTTTTGACCGGTGAGTGTTTAAAAACTTTCAGAAACGAAAGACCACTAGAGGGAATGAACATTACTGGTGTTATAGGTTTAACACAAGCAACTATTGCTTCTCTAAAAGCTTTGGGAGCTATGACTAACTAGAGGGATCGCTCCAGAAAGGATGCTAACAATTTCTTTGTGCCCACTTTTTTTGGCAAGATCTAACGGGGTATTTCCTTTCTTGCCTTTGATGTCTAAGCGCGCACCTGCATTTACCAGGAGCCTAACTCCTTCAACATTATTTTGCCAAACCGCATCGTGTAAGGCAGTGTATCCGTTGTAAGGACCCTGAGCATCTATATTAATTCCATACTCAATCAGAATTTCCATAACCTCTGGATGCCTCAAATAGGCAGCAGCGTGGAGTGCAGTGGCTTTCATACTTGAGTCTACCGCGTGAATATCAGCACCAGAGTCAAGAAGTAGCTTCACCATTTCAGATTGACCGTTAGCAGAACTGACAATCAAGAGGCTATTTCCACTGCTGTCTATTTGGTTAACGTCTACACCATTTTCAATTAATTTTTTGACTAATTCAAGATCGTTATTCTTCACTGCGGCAACTAGACTACTCATATCTGCAAAATTAAGGATTTACGCGTTGATATACAGAAGTCTAAGAAATCCTGCTTTCAGGTTGCAAGGGTCAATTTTTCTTTTGAAGATTGTATTTTTTTAGCTCTCATCTAAATATTCTTTAAGTGAGCGAACCATCTCTCGAATAACATCGCTCTTGGTTCGCTGCATCTTCTGACAATATTTCTCCAAAATTTTTTTTTCCTCCTGCGAGAACTGAATCGTCAAGTTGGCAGCATTTTGTCTGGGCATGGTTATTGCTTTTCAATGACTTTTCAAGTACTATACTAAAAAAGTTAAGATATAAAATCAAGTAGACAGTGGTCAATGGAGGTAGCAAAAGTGGCACCCGTTTTGGAGTAGATAGCCCAAGTCGGGCGTCATAATTGGAGAAATAATGAAACAGCAAAAGCAAAAACGCAAGCGTGGGCTTATACTGACTCCTCAAGGCTGGCAAAAGCTTCAAAATGCCAAAGTTGAGTGGGAATTTCAGGAAAATTCTGGCTGTAGGTGTACCCTGGAAGAATTAAGTGAACAGGCTGGAATAACTCCTGTCACTTTTAGGAAAGTGCTAACTCGCGAAATAGGGGTTGACAAACAAACGCTTGTTCGTTTGTTTATAGCGTTTAATTTAAAACTACAGCAAAGCGACTATACAAAGCCAGACTCAGATTTAGTGAACCAGGAAGACTTGAAAGTCCTCAAGCGCATTGATTTAGGAGAAGCAATTTGTGTCTCAATTTTCTATGGACGCACAGCAGAACTAGCTTTGCTAGAGGAATGGATCATTAAGGATCGTTGTCAAGTGGTGGTTCTGTTGGGAATGGGGGGAATTGGTAAAACTTCTCTGGCTGTCAAGCTATCCCAACAAATTCAGGAGCGGTTTGAGTACGTTATCTGGCGATCACTCTACAATGCCCCTCCCCTTTTCGAGCTTTTGACGAACTTGATTCAATTTTTCTGTGATGCCCAGGTTTTAGAAGCTGATCTACCAAATAGCGTAGATGAAAGAATCTCGCGACTGATGGATTTTTTGCGAGAACACCGCTGTCTGATTATACTAGATAATGCTGAGACCATTCTGCAAAGTGGCGTTATTGCTGGAAAGTATCGAGAAGGCTACGAGGATTATGGTCAGTTGATCAGACGCTTAGGAGAAGTTTCCCACAGAAGCTGCTTGCTGCTGACTTCTCGGGAAAAACCGAAAGACGTGGCGTCACTCGAAGGATTAGCACTGCCCGTTCGCTCATTACAATTAAGTGGTTTAGAAGCGGTACATGGGCAAAAAATCTTTGAAATTAAGGGTTTCTCTGGCCAGGAATCAGAATTGCAAGCAGTCGTTGAGCGCTATGGGGGTAACGCCTTAGCCTTGAAGATAGTGGCGACGACGATACAAGATTTGTTTGATGGTAATATTTCTGAATTTCTCAAACAAGACGGTGTTGTTTTTGGTGACATTCACGAACTATTAGACCAGCAGTTTTCGCGCTTGTCAAATTTAGAAAAGGACATAATGTACTGGCTGGGAATTAATCGTGAGCCAGTTTCGCTATCAGAGTTACGAGAAGATATAGTATCACCGATCCCACCACAGAAATTACTGGAGGCTTTGGAGTCTTTGGTAAGGCGATCGCTAGTAGAAAAAAGTGCAGTAACCTTCACGCTACAACCAGTCGTTATGGAGTATGTGACAAATCGATTGATAGAGCAAGTTTGTGAAGAGATTGTTACTCAGAATATCGATTTGTCCAGGTGTCATGCTTTGATGAAGGCGACAGCGAAAGATTATATTAGAGATATTCAAGTTCGCCTTATTCTCCAACCAGTTATAGATGGGCTGCTCACTGTCTTGAGAAGCAAAAGAAACCTTGAAAATCAGCTAACTCAAATTTTAGCAAGGTTGCGAGAGGAATCTCCGTTAGAACAAAGTTATACGGCTGGAAATATTGTTAATCTGCTTTGTCATCTGGAAATTGATCTAAGTGGCTATGATTTTTCTCATTTGACGGTTTGGCAAGCAGACTTACGGTGTGTGAATTTGCACAGTACGAATTTCTGTCATGCCAATTTGGCTAAATCTGTTTTTGCGGAAACCTTCAGTGCAATGCTGTCAGTAGCATTTAGCCCCGATGGAAAATTTTTGGCTACAGGCGATATGAATGGTGAAATTCGCTTGTACCAAGTTGCTGATTGGAAACAATTATTCACCTATAAAGGTCACGCTGATTGGGTAACATCCATTGCCTTCAGTCCTGATAGTCGTATTCTTGCAAGCGGCAGTGATGATCAAACAATCAAACTTTGGAACGTCACGACTGGTGAATGTCTCAAAATCTTGCGGGGTCATGAAAAGGGGATCTGGTCAATTGCCTTCAACTCAAATGGGCAAGCGCTGGTAAGTGGCGGTGATGACAAGACTATAAAGATGTGGGATGTCGGTACTGGTCAGTGCCTCAAAACTTTGCAAGGACATAATAATATGGTAAGAGCAGTCATATTTAGTCCTGATGACCAAATGCTAGTGAGCGGCAGCGTGGACAAAACACTGAAGCTGTGGGATGTTTGCACTGGTCAATGTTTTAGAACCTTGCAGGGACACGATGAGGCGATCTGGTCAGCTACCCTCAGTTCAGATGGGCGTATACTTGCTAGTGCTAGCAGCGATCAAACGGTGAGATTGTGGGATGTTGACACTGGTCAGTGTCTTATGACCTTGCAGGGGCACTCTGGCTGGCTTTGGTCAGTCGCCTTCAATCCAAATGGACAAACGCTGGCAAGTGGTAGTTGGGATCAAACAGTGAAGTTGTGGGATGTCAGTACTGGTCAGTGTCTAAAAACTTTGCAAGGACATAATAATCTTGTGCGAGCAGTTGTTTTTAACCCTGATGGTCAAATCCTAGCAAGTGGCAGTGATGACCAATCGTTAAGATTGTGGGATGTTGCTACTGGTGAATGTTTAAGAACTCTACAAGGATATGGTGATAGGATCTGGTCAATTGCCTTAAGTCCTGATGGTCAAATGCTAGCTAGTAGCAGTGATAACAAAACGGTGAAGCTATGGGATATGAACACTGGTCAATGCTTAAGAACTTTCATAGGACATAACAATGTCATCAGGTCTGTAACCTTCAGTCCTGACGGTCATACTTTGGCTAGTGGCAGTGATGACAAGACAATAAGGATATGGGATGTTGATACTGGTAATTGCTACCGAATTCTACAAGGACATGCAAGTTGGGTTTGGTCAATTGCTTTTAGTCCTGATGGTCATACTTTAGCTAGTGGTAGTCATGACCAGACACTGAAGCTATGGGATGTCTCGGATGGTAAGTGCCTCAAAACTTTACATGAAGATAATCATGGAGTTTTGTCAGTGGCTTTCAGTCCTGAGGGTAATACTTTAGTTAGTGGTAGTACAGACCACACAGTAAAGCTATGGAATGTCTCGGATGGTAAGTGCATTAGAACTTTGCAAGGACATACGGGTTGGGTTTGGTCAGTCGCTTTTAGTGCAGACGGACAAATCCTATGTAGTGGCAGTCAAGACCACACAGTGAAGTTATGGGATGTTTCGGATGGTAAGTGCCTCAGAACTTTACAAGGGCACTCTGGCTGGGTTTGGTCAGTCGCTTTCTCCACAGACGGGCAAACTCTAAGCAGTGGTAGTACGGATAAAACAGTGAAGTTATGGGATGTCTCGGATGGTAAGTGCCTTAAAACTTTACAGGAACATAGTAAAGGAGTTTTATCAGTTACCTTCAGTTCCAAAGACCATACTTTTATTAGTGGCAGTGAAGACGAAACAATTAGGATTTGGGATGTCTCGACAGGTGAGTGCATCAGAAGTCTGAGAAGCAAAAAACCTTACGAGGGCATGAAGCTAACTGGCGTTATCGGATTAACGGAGGCGACGATTGCCACTCTGAACACTCTAGGGGCAATTGAGTATAAACTGGACGCAGGCAACAATAAGTGAGCAGAAAAAACTAGGTTGGCAAAGCAATACCTTCGCCAAAATGGTATGAATTGAAAGGTCTATTATCGTAGAGTTGTTGTCTTCCTCAACGACAATTCTCGAAACTACAAAAGCGTAACCTTACAGCGATTTTCAGATAAATAAACCACAGTGATTGAACCTTCTCGTAGGCGTCATCTTCAGTGATGTAATTTACAGCAAGAGCCATAGCTTGGTCGAGTGATTCAGGAGTACGTGCCTCACAAGAACGGAGAAAGTGCTTCAGTTTTGATAAACATTGCTCTATTGGTGATAAGTCTGGGGATAATGGTGGCTTAAACTTTACTTTTGCGCCTACCGACTCAATCGCAACTCGTATACACTCGGCATGGTGAACCGAGAGATTATAGCAGTTTTCGGTTGAGTCCAATACAGTCTGGTAAAATTAGACAAGGGT
>NZ_JCACKO010000055.1:0-34565 GCF_059505445.1 Brasilonema angustatum
GTAAAAACCTGGCTTCTTTGTTTTTATTGATTAATTTATTCTTTGGAAGTCCCTAGCTGCAAATAAGTAATAGTTTGTAACTATTCTTGATTCATTGATTTCATTATTTTTTTCTTATTTTAAATATTTGCTTAACTGTCTTAAATGTCTTAACTGTCCATTTAAATATCTGCTTAACTGTCTTAAATGTCTTAACTGTCTTAAGTACAGTTGCATTTTTTTTGTGAAGCTAAGATGATTTATACGCTAAAATTCAAAAGGTGCTTTTACAGTGGGGGGGGAGTTGTAATAAAGGTTACAATACTAATTGCTGAAATTTGGAAAATAGCAGCTAGTAGTCTGCCAAAGTTACTTTATAGGGTGAACCATCTCTGAGAAACCGGGTTTCTTTACCCAGCGAAGTTCTTGTGGTGAAACACTAAGATCAACGATATTAATAGAAAAAGTTTATGCGTATGCGTAGCGTGCGTTTTGCGCTTAGGGTAATGGTTTCGTTCTATATGAATCATATTTTATTTTTGAAAAACACTATGAGATAATACGGGGGTTTTTTTGTCTAAACAAAGAACAATAATAAATCAGCATTTACGAGCCGCAATCTACAGCAAAGTAGCAGCGCTGAATCCCAAGGGGACATGCTAAGGATATAAAGAATTCCTACGGTTCTGTAGGTTTTCCTTTGAAAAATATTGACATTAAAATTATCTGTAACAAATTTAAAGAAATCTAATGGACAAAATTGTACAAAAAAGTTATCCACTCTCCTCTGGACAAGAAGCAATGTGGTTTATCCAGCAAATTTCTCCAGAGAGTGTTGCTTATAATATGTTTATTACTACAATAATTAATTCTTGTTTAAATATTGCTATTGTTGAGCGTATATGGAAAAAAATTATTGAAAATCATCCTATTCTCAGAACCACATATACTAGTCACAGAGGCAAACCCGTTCAGCAAGTTAATCAGCAATATAAATTTAATCTTGAGGTAATAGATGCCATCAGTTGGAGCGAAGACTACTTAAAAGAGAAGATCTTTGCTATTACTGACCGCCCTTTTAACTTAGAAAAAGATTTAGTTTTGAGGGTGAGTTTATTTACTCGTTCACCAGAGGAACACATTCTCTTGCTAACAATGCACCACATTGCAGGTGATCTGTGGTCTTTTGATCTACTGCTAAGTGAATTTCAAACTTTGTATGCTAGAGAAATTGAGCAAGTTAGTCAAAAGCAAACCCAGGTAGTAGCAAATGATTCGACTAATAACAAATCTTATCTAGATTTTGTCCACTGGCAGTCCGAAATGCTTTCCAGCGTTAAGGGAGAAAAACTTTGGCAATACTGGCAACAAAAATTAGCTGGTGAATTGCCAATTTTGAATTTACTTGCAGATAAACCCCGTCCCCCAGTACGGACTTATCAAGAAGCAGCACATATCTTAAAGCTAGATGAACAGTTAGTTCAAAAACTAAAGAATCTAGCTCTAACTTCTGGAACAAGCCTTTATCAGATTCTGCTAGCAGCATTTTACGTGCTACTTTACCGCTACACCAATCAAACAGACATTCTGATAGCAAGTGCAATGAGGGGTCGGTGGGGTAGAGATTTTCAAGAGATTGTCGGCTACTTTGTTAACCTGATCGTTTTACGAACTTCTGTACAGGAAAACGCTACATTCACAGAATTTCTTGCTCAAGTCAGCAAGATAGTTAGAGAAGCCCAAAAACATCAACATTATCCTTTTGCTCTCTTGACAGAACAACTCCAGCCAGAGCGAGATGCCAGTCATTCTCCTATATGTCAAGTTAGTTTTACTTGGCAACGACAACGTTGGTGCGAACCAACACAAAATTCATCGCACATTCAAGAACAAGTGCTTCAGATGGAACCATACCTGCTCGGACATCAACGCGGTGCAGACTTGGATCTAAATTTAATGGTGATGGAAGCTCAGGGAGTATTACAGCTATGCTGGCAATACAATACTGACTTATTTGAAGCGACTACAATCACGGGCATGGAACAGCATTTTGTCAACTTGCTTGAAGGTATTGTTGTTAACTCACAGCAGCAAATTTGGCAATTACCTCTGCTAACAGAAGTTGAGCAGCAGTTATTAGCACAATGGAATAATACTCAAGCAGATTATCCACTAGATAAGTGTATCCATCAGTTGTTTGAGGAGCAGGTTCAGCGCACCCCGGATGCTGTGGCAGTGGTGTTTGAAAACCAACAACTGACTTACCAACAGTTGAATTGTCGCGCAAATAAATTGGCATATTACTTACGCTCTTTGGGTGTAAAACCAGATGTACTGGTAGGGTTGTGCGTAGAGCGTAGTCCCTTAATGATCATCGGACTATTGGCAATACTCAAAGCCGGTGGTGCATACGTACCCCTTGACCCTGAGTATCCCACCGAGCGTCTGAGCTTTATGCTAGAAGACACTCAATTGGGAGTACTGCTCGCCCAACAGCACTTAGTTGATAAATTACCCCTAAATCAAGCAAAACTGGTTTTTATAGATCAAATACAGTCACAACTTGAGTATAACAATCAAGATAATCCTGTTATTGAAGTCACAGCATCTCATCTAGCGAATGTGATTTACACTTCGGGCTCTACGGGTAAACCTAAAGGTGTGATGGTCGAGCATAAAGGACTAGTTAACTTAGCTCAAGCTCAAATTCAAACTTTTAGTGTGCAATCTCATAATCGCGTTCTCCAGTTTGCCTCCCTCAGTTTTGATGCTTCTATCTCAGAAATAATCATGGTTTTGGGATCTGGGGCAACACTTTACTTAGGAACAAAAGACTCACTCATGCCGGGTATGCCCTTAATTGAGCGATTACGCGACTATGGCATTACCCATATCACCCTACCACCATCGGCATTACCAGTCCTACCAGATGAAGAACTCCCATCACTGCAAACAATCATTGTCGCTGGCGAAGCAAGTTCAGTTGAACTAATCAAAAAATGGTCTGTAGGTAGAAACTTCTTTAACGCTTATGGACCGACAGAAGCAAGCGTCTGCGCCACAATAGCTAAATGCACTCCAGAGGACAACAAAGTTACCATTGGTAATCCTATTGCTAACACGCAAGTCTATATTTTAGATTCACGATTACAACCAGTACCAATTGGTGTGCCAGGAGAGTTGCACATTGGTGGTGCAGGATTGGCAAGGGGTTATCTCAACCGAAATAAGTTAACACAAGAGAAATTCATTGCCAATCCCTTCCAAAGAAGCAGAGGAGCAGGGGAGCAGGGGAGCAGGGGGAAAATAGAAGACCAATCCGCTAATTCCGAGCGTTTGTATAAAACTGGGGATTTGGCGCGTTATTTACCAGATGGCAATATCGAATATCTGGGACGTATTGATAATCAAGTAAAAATACGGGGCTTTCGCATTGAGTTAGGAGAAATTGAAGCTGTGCTAACTCAGCTACCAGAAGTTCAAGAAGCAGTAGTCATCGTCAGGGAAGACCAAGACGAAAAACTCGAATCACCACAGAAACTAGAAATATCAACCGGCAAAATAGAACTTTGGCCATCCGTAGCCGAATACTATGTCTATGACGACTTACTGTATTACGCTATGACCAACGACCACCGACGCAACAATAGTTATCAAGTGGCAATTAATCAATTGGTCAAAGATAAAATAGTCGTTGAAATCGGCACAGGTAAAGATGCAATCTTATCCAGATTTTGTGTTGAAGGAGGTGCTAAGAAAATTTATGCAATTGAAAGAAGTGAGGAAATCTGCCGCCAAGCCAGAGCTTGTGTTGAAAAGTTAGGCTTAACAGACAAAATCACAATCATTCATGGCGATGCAACGAAAGTTGATATTCCAAAACTTGCTGATGTTTGCGTCTCGGAAATTGTTGGCACAATTGGTGGCTCGGAAGGAGCAGCAGTAATTATTAATAACGCTAGAAGGTTTCTCAAGCCTGATGGTTTGATGCTTCCTGAAAGAAGTGTGACTAAGATGGCTGCTGTCACTCTCCCAGATGAAATATTACACAACCCCAAATTTGCTGAAACTCCCGCACATTACACCAGAAAAATCTTTGAGCAAGTCGGCTATCCATTTGACTTGAGGGTATGTATTAAGAAATTCCCGCAAGCAAATGTTCTGTCCACTGTAGATGTGTTGGAAGACTTAAAGTTTAATGAATTTGTTAGCCCAGAACTTGACCACAAAGTGGAGTTTAAAATTCAAAAAACTGGGCGAATGGATGGCTTTTTAGTTTGGTTGAATTTGCATACGATTGCTGGTGAAGAAATAGATATTCTCGAACATGAACATTCCTGGGTGCCTGTTTATTTTCCGGTATTTGAACCAGGAATTGAGGTGGAATACGGTGATGTCATCCAAGCAGTTTGTTCTAGAAAACTTTGCGAAAATAATCTTAACCCAGATTATGCAATTAAAGGTCGTTTGCTGAAAAAGAATAGAGAAATTATTAATTTTGAATACGTCTCTTATCATTATAAGAATAATTTTCGACAAACACCTTTCTATCAACGATTATTTGCTGATGATGACATCGTTTCCAAGGTTGACACCTCTGCTGAGAAACGTCTGGTAGCTTACTTAGTCCCCGCTCTTGACCATCAAGTATTACCCCAGCAAGTTGCTCAATGGCAGAGTGAGTACGTCAGTAACTGGCAAATGCTCTATGAGCAAGCATACGGACAACCGCAAGCATCCATAGATGACCCCACATTCAATATCAGTGGTTGGAACAGTTCATACAGCAAACAAGCCATCCCAGATTGGGAAATGCGGGAGTGGGTTGAAAATACAGTCACCCGCATCCTGTCTCTATCACCACAGCAAGTGTTAGAAATTGGTTGTGGAACGGGGTTACTGCTGTCTCGCGTTGCCAAGAATTGCCTTGAATATTGGGGATGTGATTATTCCAGCGCAGCCTTAGCGCACGTTGAGCAGGTATGTAAAACGGTGCTAGGTCTAGATAATGTGCGGCTATTGCACAGAATGGCGGATAATTTTGCAGACATCCCCAAAGGTAAATTCGATACTGTAGTTATCAACTCGGTACTGCAATACTTCCCCAGCGTAGAATATTTGTTGCAGGTTATTGAAGGCGCGATCGCGGCAATTGGTCAACAGGGTACATTATTCGTGGGGGATGTCCGCAGCTTACCTCTGTTGGGATCATTCCATGCCGCAGTGCAGTTGTCCCAAGCAACTGAGGACAGAACTATTGAGCAATGGCAGCGAATGGTACACTCTAGTGTGGCTGCTGAAGAAGAATTGGTGATTGATCCGAGGTTTTTCATTGTCCTCAAACAACGTTTTCCCCAGATTACTTGGGTAGAGATTCAGCCCAAACGCGGTAACAGTCAAAATGAGTTAACCCAATTCCGTTATGATGTTATTCTGCATATCGGTACTGATGTTCAAACAGTGGTAGTTCCTTGGTTAAATTGGCAACTAGATAACCTCTCGTTGACACAGATACAAAATCAACTGCACTCACAACAACCAGAACTTTTAGGAATCAGGCGTGTACCTAATCAACGAGTGCAGCAAGCACTACAGATTTGCCAATGGTTGGAAAATCCTCCTAGTGTCGAAACAGTGGGGCAACTGCGCCAACTGCTAACACAACAGCCAACAGTTGGGATCAATCCTGAAGAGTTTTACCAGTTGGGGCAGCATCTCGGTTACACTGTCCACCTAAGTTGGTGGGAAAGTAGCCAAGATGGTTCATTCGATGTGGTGTTCTATCGCAATCAAGTACATAAGACTGCTTTTTGGGATAGTTCGACAATCACACGCCTTCCTTGGACTGACTACACTAACAATCCTCTATACGGTAAGCTAGTCCAGAAGCTCGTGCCCTTAGTGCGGGAATCTCTGCAACAGAAGCTACCCGATTACATGGTGCCGCAAGCTTTTGTCGTCCTCAACGCCCTGCCCTTAACACCCAATGGTAAGGTGGATCGTCGCGCTTTGCCAACACCTGATACAGCAACTAGAAATCTTTCTACTGGCTTTGTTTTGCCGCGCACGCCCATTGAAGCTCAACTTGCTCAAATCTGGAGTGAAGTCTTAGGAGTTGAACGCATTGGCGTTAAGGATAACTTCTTTGAACTAGGGGGACATTCCCTACTCGCTACCCAAGTTCTGTCAGAAATCAACTCAGCTTTTGGACTCGATCTATCTATACAGATGATGTTCGAGTCTCCCACAGTAGCAGGGATAGCAGCGTACATAGAAGTAGTGGATTTGGTAACACAAAATTTATCAGTTAAAGAAGTCGGTAGTGAGGTAGTGGAGTTTTGAGCATGACTAACAGCATTGTTGAATTCATTCGTCACCTGACAAACTTAAGTATTGAACTAGAGGTCGATGGCGTTAGCGGAGCGGCTCCGGAGGAGCTTCGCTTACGTTGTCATGCACCTGAAGGGGTGTTAACTTCAACACTACGTCAGGAAATAGCTGGGCGGAAAACAGAAATTATGCTGTTTTTACAGCAAGCAAAGCAGGTTAAAGCTGCTCATCAGTTGTCAATTCAACCAGTGCCACGGGACGGTGAACTACCGCTATCTTTTGCACAGCAGCGGCTCTGGTTTTTGCACCAGCTTTCACCCGATAGTCGTTCTTATAATATGCTATTGATTCTGCGGCTAGAGGGGTCGCTGAATATAGTTGCACTAGAGCAAAGCTTGGGTGAACTTGTTTGCCGCCACGAGATTTTAAGAACAACTTTTCCCACAGTAGACGGAAAACCTGTTCAGCGAATTGCCCCTTTTACTGCCTTAACTTTACCAGTCTATGATTTGCAGGGGTTGTCAGTTCAGGAACAAACCGACCGGATTCGGGAAATGGCCAATTCTCAGGCATCTCAGTCCTTCGATCTAGCTGTTGGGCCATTAGTGCAATTCACTTTACTCCAACTGAGTAACCACGAGTATGTACTGCTGTTGAAGATGCACCACATTATCTATGATGGCTGGTCTTTGAACATCTTCTTTGGTGAGTTATCAATAGCTTATGCAGCTTTCACTCAAGGATTGCCCAATCCACTAGCCCAACTGCCCATCCAATACGCTGATTTTGCAGTTTGGCAACGCCAGTGGCTGACAGGCGAAGTCCTAGAACGCCAACTGAATTACTGGCAGCAACAGTTAGCGGGTGTCTCTAGCGTACTAGAACTGCCAACTCATAAACCACGTCCCCCAGTTCAGACCTACATAGGTGGAGTTGAGCGTTTTCAACTGGATCGTCACCTCACACAAAGCCTCAAGCAGCTGAGTCAAGAGTCAGACGCAACGTTGTTTATGACTCTACTGGCAGCTTTTTTGGTGTTAATTTCTCGTTATAGTGGTCAGTTAGATATTGTTGTTGGCTCGCCGATCGCTAACCGCAACAACAAGAGCGTCGAGCAGCTAATGGGTTTTTTTGCTAATACCCTAGCATTAAGGGGTGATCTCTCTGGCAACCCCAGCTTTGCTGACTTCTTAGCGCGAGTGCGGCAAACAACCTTGTCAGCATACGCCCATCAGGACTTGCCCTTTGAGATGTTGGTTGAAAAGCTACAGCCTGAGCGAGATTTGAGTCGTAATCCCCTGGTACAAGTGATGTTTGCCCTTCAGAACGCTTCACTGTCTTTTGGGGATTTGCCAGGTTTAACCATCCAGAACATGTCCGCGCCAATTGATGAAATGGTCAGGTTTGACTTGGAAGTGAACTACTGGGAAGCTTCAGGAGGTTTGGAGGGTGTTTGGAGTTACAGTGCTGATTTATTTGATGCAACGACAATTACTCGCATCGCCCAAAATTTTCAAACTTTACTACAAGCAATTGTTGCCAATTCTAAAGAGCGAATTGCAGAATTACCACTGTTGACGACCGCAGAACGTCATCAATTGTTGGTGGAGTGGAACAACACTCAAGTAGACTATTCTGGTGATAAGTGCATCCATCAGTTATTTGAGGAGCAAGTAGAGCGTACCCCGGATGCTGTAGCAGTTGTATTTGTAGACGCGCAGAGCGCGGCTTCTCGAAGAGTAAATCAACAATTGACTTATCGACAATTGAATTGTCGCGCTAACCAGTTAGCACATTACTTGCAGTCTTTGGGTGTGGGAGCAGATGTGCTGGTAGGGTTATGTGTAGAACGCTCACTGGAAATGCTTGTGGGAGTACTGGGTATTCTCAAAGCGGGTGGGGCTTATGTACCGCTTGACCCTGATTATCCAACTGAGCGTTTGAGCTTTATGCTAGAAGATGCTCAAGTTAAAGTATTGGTAACACAACAGCGATTAGTAGACACTATTCCTCAACATCAAGCGCATGTCATCTGCTTAGACACCGATTGGGAAAAAATTGCTCAAGAATGCTCCTCAAACCCGGAAAATACCGCAGCACTCGATAATTTAGCTTATGTCATCTATACTTCTGGTTCTACAGGGAAGCCCAAAGGTGTTTTAGTCAACCACTCAAATGTAGTGCGTCTGTTTGCAGCGACAAACTCTTGGTATCACTTTAACTCTCAAGATGTCTGGACATTATTCCACTCTTATGCATTTGATTTTTCCGTATGGGAAATTTGGGGTGCTTTGCTTTATGGTGCACGACTGGTAGTAGTGCCATACCTGGTGACGCGATCGCCTGAATCTTTCTATCAATTATTATGTCAAGAAAAAGTTACTATTCTTAATCAAACTCCTTCAGCCTTTCGCCAGTTAATTCAAGCTGAACAATCTATGACGGCTACTGGCGACTTAAACTTACGCCTAGTAATTTTCGGTGGGGAAGCCTTAGAAATCAACAGTTTACAACCTTGGTTTGAACGCCACGGCGATCAGTCGCCTTTGTTAGTGAATATGTATGGAATTACGGAAACCACTGTACATGTAACTTATCGTCCATTAAGCAAAGCTGATTTGAATGGTACGCCAAGTGTAATTGGTCGTCCGATTCCCGACTTACAGGTGTATGTGCTGGATAAATATAAAAAACCAGTACCAATTGGTGTTGCTGGCGAAATGTACGTTGGTGGAAAAGGGGTAGCGCGTGGTTATCTAAATCGTCTTGAACTGACACAACAACGGTTTATCTCTAATCCTTTTAGCAAGAACCCCCAAGCGCGACTATATAAAACAGGAGATAAGGCGCGTTATTTGCCTTCGGGCGAGTTAGAGTATTTAGGGCGCATCGACAATCAAGTAAAAATTCGCGGCTTCCGCATAGAGTTGGGAGAAATTGAGGCATTACTAGCTTCTCACCCAGCCGTGTGGGAAAACGTGGTGATGCTACGAGAGGATGAACCGGGCGACAAACGTTTAGTAGCTTATGTAGTGCCGCAGATTGAACAATCTCCCACAGTCACAGAACTGCGTCACTTTCTGAAAGCAAAGCTACCAGAGTACATGGTGCCAAGTGCTTTTGTGCTGCTGGAGTCTTTACCCCTGACTCCCAACGGCAAAGTAGATCGCCGTGCCCTACCAAAACCAGAGTTAGACAGCACACTGCTAGAAAAATTTGTCGCCCCGCGCACACCCATTGAGGAAATGCTGGCACAAATTTGGGCGCAAGTTTTAAAAGTAGAACAAATTGGCATTCATAATAACTTCTTTGAACTGGGTGGACATTCCCTATTAGCAACGCAACTAGTTTCACGCATCCGCAACATTTTCAAAGTAGAACTACCATTGCGTAGCTTGTTTGCCGCAGCCACAGTTGCCCAATTGGCACAAAAGATTGAGCAGTTACAGCAACAAGACTTAGAACTAACTGCCCTACCCATTTTACCAAGGGCAAGAGATGCAGAATTGCCACTATCATTTGCCCAAGCACGGCTGTGGTTTTTAGACCAGTTCGAGCCGAGCAGTGCTTTCTACAACATACCCTTTGCTTTGCATATAGTCGGAACTCTGAGCGTGACTGCCTTAGAACAAAGCTTACAAGAAATAATTCATCGCCACGAAGCCTTACACACCAACTTCATCACAGTTGATGGACAACCAACGCAAATTATTCAAAAACAGACGAATTGGACAGTATCAGTTGTTGAGTTGCCACATTTGCCAAGCAGTGAACAAGAAATCGTCACACAGCAATTAGCAAAACAACAAGCTATTCAGCCGTTTGACCTGGCAAACCAAGCATTAGTCAGGGCAACATTAGTAGTGCTGTCCGAGACAGAACACGTTTTATTACTGTGTATGCACCATATTGTCTCAGACGGCTGGTCAATGGGTGTGTTTATCCAAGAACTAGCGGCACTGTACAAAGCTTATTCTCAAGGTCAGCCCTCACCGTTAGCACCACTACCTGTGCAATATGCAGATTTCGCCATTTGGCAAAGACAGTGGTTGCAAGGAGATGTACTACAAAGTCAATTGAATTACTGGCAACAAAAACTGGCAGACGCACCAGCTTTATTGTCGCTACCCACAGACCGACCCAGACCTGCTGTGCAGACTGACAACGGAGCATATCAAGAGTTTGCACTTTCACAGAAGCTAACTGGTGAACTGACACAACTGAGTCAGCAACAAGGAGTCACCTTGTTCATGACGCTGTTGGCAGCATTTGATACGCTACTTTATCGTTACACAAGACAAGAAGATATTTTGGTAGGTTCGCCAATTGCTAATCGCGATCGCTGTGAAATAGAAGGGTTAATTGGCTTTTTTGTCAACACTTTGGTCATGCGTTCTAACTTGGCAGGCAACCCCAGTTTTTTGCACCTGTTGGGTCGTGTTCGTTCCATGGCAATGGAGGCATACTCTCATCAGCATTTGCCATTTGAAATGCTGGTGGAAGCATTGCAGCCAGAACGGAATCTGAGCCATACACCACTGTTCCAGGTAATGTTTGTCCTCCAGAATGCGCCCACATCAGGAGTAGAACTGACTGGGCTAAGTGTCAGTCCATTCCCAATCAAAGGCGCAAATGCAAGGTTTGATTTAACTTTAATCATGCATAACACTGCCTCTGGGTTGGTAGGAATTTGGGAGTACAACACTGACTTGTTTGATGCTAGTACCATAGAGCGAATGACGGGTCATTTTGTTACCTTGCTTGAAGGTATTATTGCTAACCCAGAACAGCAAATCTCCCAATTGCCCCTACTGACACAACAGGAACAACAAAAGTTACTTGTCGAGTGGAACGATACAGGGGTGAGTTATCCACTCGATAAGTGCATTCATCAGTTGTTTGAGGAGCAGGTGGAGCATACACCCAATGCAGTGGCAGTAGAGTTTGTAGACGCGCAGAGCGCGGCTTCTCGAAGAGTAAATCAACAACTTACTTACTATGAATTAAACTACCGCGCTAACCAGTTGGCGCACTACTTGCGCTCATTGGGTGTAAAACCAGATGTCTTAGTCGGTCTGTGTGTAGAGCGTTCTTTAGAGATGGTCATAGGACTACTAGGGATTCTCAAAGCAGGTGGTGCATACTTGCCACTTGATCCTGAGTATCCGCCTGAGCGTTTGAGCTTTGTTTTAGAAGATGCTCAAGTTTCAGTTTTGCTAACCCAGCAGTCACTCGTTGACAGACTACCTGAGCATCAAGCAAAGCTTGTTTGTTTAGATACTGACGCTGAACTGATTTCCCAGTTCAGTCAAGATAATCTTATCTCTGGCGTACAAGCCAATAATTTAGCTTATATAATTTATACTTCTGGTTCTACAGGTCAACCTAAGGGTATAGCCATGAATCAGCTTGCCCTTTGCAATTTGATTATGTGGCATAGGGACAATCTGAAAATTGCTCGTGGAGCAAAAACCCTGCAATTTGCTTCGATTAACTTTGATGTCTCCTTCCAAGAAATATTCACCACCTGGTGTTCTGGAGGCACACTGTTCCTAACTGGGGAGGAATTACGCCGAGATGCCTCAGCTTTGTTAGGTTTTCTTCAACAAAAAGCTGTTGAAAGACTATTTGTTCCCTTTGTTGCCTTACAGCAACTAGCTGAAATTGCTGTTGGTAGCGAATTAGTTAATACTCATTTGAGAGAAATCATTACCGCTGGGGAACAGTTGCAGATTACTCCCGCTATTTCTCAATGGTTTAGCAAACTAAGTGATTGTACATTGCACAATCATTATGGACCGTCAGAGAGCCATTTAGCTACCAGTTTTACTCTGAATAATTCAGTAGAGACTTGGCCGCTACTTCCTCCGATTGGGCGACCTATTGCCAATACACAAATCTACATACTAGATAAATATTTACAGCCTGTACCCGTTGGTGTACCAGGAGAATTGTATATTGCTGGTGTCCTTTTAGCGCAAGGCTACTTCAACCGAAGCGAGTTAACAAAAGAGAAATTTATCCCTAACCCCTTTAAAAGAAGCAGGGGAGCAGAGGAGCAGGGTAGCAGAGGGGAAACTTTTAATTCTTCTGAGTGCCTTTACAAAACAGGAGACTTAGCACGCTATTTACCTGATGGTAACATCGAATCCTTAGGACGCATTGACAATCAAGTTAAAATTCGAGGTTTCCGTATTGAGTTGGGTGAAATTGAAGCAGTACTGAGCCAACATAGTCATGTGCAGGCATCTTGTGCGATCGCCCGCGAAGACATTCCTGGGAACAAACGCCTAGTCGCTTACATTGTGCCTCAAAAAGAGCAGACACTCACAGTTAGCGAACTGCGTGGCTATCTGAAGGAAAAGTTACCAGAATATATGGTGCCAAGTGCAATAGTTATCTTAGAAGCTCTACCGCTTACCCCCAACGGTAAACTAGACCGTCGCGCTTTGCCAGCACCAGATTTACACAGCCAATTATTGGACAAATATGTTGCCCCACGTAACCCAATCGAAGAAATTCTGTCACTAATTTGGGCGCAAGTGCTAAAAGTAGAGCAAGTGGGTATTTATGATAACTTCTTTGAACTTGGAGGACACTCGTTACTAGCAACGCAACTAGTTTCACGCGTGCGTACCAGCTTGAAAGTAGAACTACCATTACGTAGTTTATTTGCTGCACCAACAGTTGCAGAATTGGCGCAACCGATTGGGCAATTGCAGCAACAAGATTTAAAACTCACAGCATTACCCATCGTACCAAGAGCTGAGAATGCAGAATTACCACTGTCGTTTGCCCAAACACGGCTATGGTTTTTAGACAAGTTAAACCCAAGCAGCGGCTTCTACAATATACCCTTAGCTTTGCGTCTAGTCGGAACTCTTGAAGTTGCAACTTTAGAACAAAGCTTACAAGAAATTATTCATCGTCACGAAGCTTTACGCACCAACTTCATCACAGTTGATGGACAACCAACGCAAATTATTAGGGAGCACTTCGACAAGCTCAGTGCATCGCAGGGAGCAGGGAACACTTCGACAAGCTCAGTGCATCGCAGGGAGCAAGGGACTGTATCAATTATTGACTGGCAACATCTGCCAACACTTGTACTGAGCGAAGTCGAAGTGAGTGAACAAGAAATTGCTTTGCAGCAATTGGCGCAAGAAGAAGCGCAACGACCTTTTGACCTGGCAACTGAAGCATTAATCAGGGCAAAATTAGTAGTGCTGTCCGAGACAGAACACGCCTTATTAATGTGTATGCATCACATTGTTTTTGATGGTTGGTCAATGGGTGTGTTTGTTCAAGAACTAACAGCGCTGTACAATGCTTATTCTCAAGGTCAACCGTCACCGTTAGCACCACTGTCTGTGCAGTACGCAGATTTCGCCATTTGGCAAAGAGACTGGTTGCAAGGAGATGTATTACAAAGTCAGCTGAATTACTGGCAACAACAACTAAAAGATGCACCAGCTTTGTTGTCGTTACCCACAGACCGACCAAGACCTGCTGTGCAGACTTTCGCTGGAACATATCAACAGTTTACACTTTCAGTTGAGTTAACTGATAGATTAGTAAAACTGAGCCAGGAGCAAGGTTGTACCCTCTTTATGACGCTGTTGGCAGCTTATGATACGCTGCTTTACCGCTACACAGGACAAGAGGACATTTTGGTGGGTTCGCCAATTGCTAATCGCGATCGCAGTGATATAGAAGGGTTAATTGGCTTTTTTGTCAACACCTTAGTCATGCGTTCTAACTTGGCAGGTAATCCAAGTTTTAGCGAATTATTAAGTCGTGTTCGAGAAGTAGCTTTAGGAGCGTATGCTCATCAAAACTTACCTTTTGAAATGCTGGTAGAAGCATTGCAGCCAGAACGGGATCTCAGCTATACACCACTATTCCAGGTGATGTTTGCTCTCCAGAATGTGTCCACATCTCAAATAGAGTTGACTGGGTTGACTGTTACTCCATTGATAGCAGAAGGCGCAACGGCAAAGTTTGATTTAAGTTTATTAATGCAAAACACCGCTACTGGCCTGGTGGGTTTTTGGGAATACAACACTGACTTGTTTGATGCTAGTACCATTGAGCTACTGACTGATCATTTTGTGACCTTGCTTGAAGGTATTATTGTTAACCCACAGCAGCAAATCTCACAATTGCCACTGTTGACAGCAGCTGAACAACAGCAGTTATTAGTGGAATGGAATGATACTCAAGCAGATTATCCTTCTGATAAGTGTATTCATCAGTTGTTTGAGGAGCAAGTTCAGCGCACACCCAATGCTGTAGCAGTCGTTTTTGTAGACGCGCAGAGCGCGGCTTCTCGAAGAGTAGATCGACAACTAACCTATGAGCAGTTGAACAGTCGTGCTAACCAGTTGGCTCATCACTTACGCTCATTGGGTGTAAAACCAGATGTGCTGGTGGGTATTTGCGTAGAACGTTCTTTAGATATGGTGGTAGGACTGTTGGGGATTCTTAAGGCAGGGGGAGCTTATGTACCACTTGACCCAGAGTATCCTACTGAACGCTTGAGCTTTATGCTAGAAGATGCTCAAGTACCAGTGTTGCTGACTCAACAGCGACTTATTGACAGACTTCCTGAGCATCAAGCAAAACTTGTCTGTTTAGATGAAACTTGGGAACAAATTGCCCAAAACAGTCAAGATAACCCAACCAGTGGAGTCAAAGCTTTTCATCTAGCGAATGTGATTTACACTTCAGGATCTACAGGTAGACCTAAAGGTGTCATGGTTGAGCATAAGGGATTATGCAACTTAGCTCAAGCTCAGATTCAAACTTTTGGTGTAGACTCTGATAGTCGCGTTCTCCAATTTGCTTCTTTGAGTTTTGATGCTTCTATTTGGGAAGTCATGATGGCTCTAGGTTCAGGTGGAACGCTTTACCTGGGAACAAAAGACTCTCTACTGCCAGGAAAACCGTTGATTGAGCAATTAGGCAATCATTCCATTACTCATATCACGCTACCACCATCAGCGTTAGCAGTTATGCCTGTGGAGGAACTTCCAGCACTGCAAACAATAATTGTAGCAGGAGAAGCTTGTGCTACTGAATTAATTAGGCAATGGTCTGCTGGCAGAAACTTCTTCAATGCCTACGGACCGACAGAAGCTACTGTCTGTGCCACGGTCGCAAAATGCAATGACGATGAGAAAATATCTATTGGTAAGGCGATCGCCAACACACAAGTCTACATCTTAGACGAAAATTTACAACCAGTGCCTGTGGGTGTGTCAGGAGAGTTGCATATCGGTGGTGTTGGGTTGGCAAGAGGCTACCTCAACCGTCCAGAGTTGACACAAGAGAAATTCATCTCCAATCCATTTGAGGAGAAAGGAGAGAGTAAATTATATAAAACCGGAGACTTAGCACGTTATTTACCAGATGGCAATATTGAATACCTGGGACGCATTGACAATCAGGTAAAAATTCGGGGCTTCCGCATTGAATTGGCAGAAATAAAAACACTACTGGGGCAACATGGGGATGTGCAAAACTGTTGTATCATTGCTCATGAAGGAACTCCGAGTAATACTTGTACTGAGCGAAGTCGAAGTAAGCGCTTAGTCGCCTATGTAGTGCCACAAAAAGATGTGACACCCACAACGGATGAACTGCGTCAATTCCTTTCCAATAAACTGCCTGGGTATATGGTGCCAACTGCTTTTGTGATGTTGGAGTCCTTACCCCTGACACCTAATGGTAAAGTAGACCGTCGCGCTCTGCCTAACCCAGATTTACATCAGGAACTGTCAGATTATGTCATGCCAAATACAGAAGCAGAAAAAATCATTGCTGGCATTTGGCAAAAAGCATTAGCAGTAGAAAAGGTAGGAATTTACAATAATTTCTTCGAGCTAGGAGGTCATTCGTTACTCCTAGTAAAAATTAATCAGCGATTGCAAGAAGAATTTGGTTTTGAACTATCCATCGTTGATATGTTTAATTACCCAACGATACATAGTTTAAGCCAATACTTAAGTGCTAAAATAAAAAAAGAAGATATAATAAATGAAAAAAAATATCGTAGTCAATCTCATAGTGAAAGTAAAACTTTAAGAAACCAACAATTACAATCGCGGCAACAATATCGCTCTCAGAGAAAAAGGTAAAAATGACAATAAATCCAGTAGATAATAATGAATTTAACAATTATGAAATAGCAATAATTGCTGTTGCGGGTAAATTTCCGGGCGCAAAAGATGTTGAATCATTTTGGCAGAATTTACGAGAGGGTGTAGAATCTATCTCCTGGCTAACAGATGAAGAATTGATCAATTCTGGCGTTTCTCTAGATTTGCTGAATAACCCTAATTATGTAAAAGCTAATGCTGTTCTATCAGACATTGAATTGTTTGATGCAAATTTCTTTGCTTACAGTGCTAAAGAAGCTGAGTTAATAGATCCACAACAACGTCTTTTTTTAGAATTGGCTTGGGAAGCCGTAGAAAAAGCTGGTTATGATCCACAAACTTATAATGGTTTAATCGGGGTTTATGGTGGTGTAGGTATGAGTAGGTATTTGCTCAATAACCTCTACCCTAATCATCAATTATTAGAAACGATTGACCCGATCCAATTAGCATGTTCTAACGATAAAGATTTTTTACCTACACGAGTTGCATATAAGCTTAACTTGACAGGTCCCGCAGTAAATGTGCAAACAGCCTGTTCTACTTCTTTGGTTGCTGTTCATTTAGCTTGCCAAGGTCTCTTAAATGGTGAATGTGACATAGCTTTAGCTGGTGGAGTTACTCTCAGCATTCCCCAAAAAATAGGTTATTTACATCAAGAGGGAATGATTCTTTCTCCTGATGGACACTGCCGTGCTTTTGATGCTAAAGCAGAAGGAACAATTGCTGGTAGCGGTGCTGGTATTGTGGTATTGAAAAGATTAAAGGATGCGATCGCCGATCGCGACTACATCCATGCCATTATTAAAGGTTCAGCGATTAATAACGATGGTGCAATGAAAGTGGGCTTCACTGCTCCTAGTGGTAGCGGTCAAGCAGCAGTCATTGGCGAGGCTCAAGCTATAGCGGGTGTAGATGCTGAAACAATTTCCTACATCGAAGCTCATGGTACTGCTACACCTATAGGAGATCCGATTGAAATTGCTGCTTTAACTCAAGCTTTTAGGCAAACTACTGATAAAAAAGGTTTCTGCGCTATTGGTTCGCTAAAAACCAACTTGGGACATTTAGATACAGCAGCAGGTGTCGCAGGTTTGATTAAAACTGTATTAGCACTGCAACATAAAATGCTGCCTCCTAGTTTGCACTTCGAGACACCATCACCCAAAATTGATTTTGCCAACAGTCCTTTTTATGTCAATACAACTTTGACTGAATGGCAAACAAACAACAACACCCCTCGCCGCGCTGGAGTTAGTTCTTTTGGGATGGGTGGTACGAATGCTCATGTCATTTTAGAAGAAGCAATACCAGTCAACACTCAACAGTCAACAGTTAACAGTAAATACGTTCTGTTGTGTCTGTCGGCTAAGACTGCGAGTGCGCTGGAGAAGGCGACAGCTAATTTAGTTACGCATTTAAAGGGACATCCTGAGCTTAACTTGGGTGATGTAGCTTATACCCTCAATAGTGGTCGCCGGGGTTTTAATTACCGACGGATGCTAGTTTGTCAAGACTTAGAAGATGCTGTCAAAACTCTCAGTAGTTTAGAGTCAAAACAAGTTTTTACTAATTATACAGAGATTACAGAACGGTCTGTTGTTTTTATGTTTCCTGGTCAAGGTTCTCAGTATGTGAACATGGCACGGGAAATTTATCAAACCGAGACAGTATTTCAAGAACAAGTTGATTATTGCTCAGAAATTCTTAAACCCCTACTAGGGCTAGATTTACGTCATATTCTTTACCCCAGTGACGAAAATATTGATGAGGTATCAAAGCAACTTCAACAAACAGGAATTGCCCAAAGCGCTATTTTTGTAATTGAATACGCTCTAGCTAAATTATGGCAGTCATGGGGAGTGGAACCACAAGCTGCGATCGGTCATAGTATTGGCGAGTATGTAGCAGCAACTCTAGCAGAAGTTTTTTCCCTAGAAGATGCGTTATCTCTGGTAGCAGCACGCGGACAGATGATGCAGCAACTTCCCACTGGAGCAATGCTTTCTGTTCCTCTGCCTGTAGATAAGATAAAATTCTTATTAGGGCAAGAACTTTCTATTGCAGCGATTAATCAACCATCGCAGTGCATAGTATCCGGTTCAACAGCAGCCATAGATGTGCTACAAAATCAGCTTGCTGCTCAAGGTATTGAATGTCGCCGCCTGCATACTTCCCATGCTTTCCATTCGCACATGATGGAACCAATCTTAGAGGCATTTGCAGAGCGAGTCAAAAAGGTTACTTTAAATCCTCCAAAACTTCCTTATATTTCCAACCTTACTGGCACTTGGATAACAGTCACCCAAGCAACAAATCCTGACTACTACGCTCAACATCTGCGTTTCACAGTGCTGTTTGCCCAAGGTGTAGAGAAATTACTAGCAATACCTGAGCAAATATTACTAGAAATAGGACCAGGACACACACTAACTACATTAGTCAAAAGACATCCAGACAAAGCATCTGCACAAACAGTCTTAACTTCGGTACGTCATCCTCAAGAAAAGCAATCCGATAGTCATGTTTTATTCAACACATTAGGTCAACTCTGGTTGACTGGGGTCAAAGTAGATTGGTTTGGATTCTATAGTCATCAAGAATACTATCGTCTTCCTTTACCGACTTATCCCTTTGAACGCGAACTATATTGGATTGATCCCCCAGAAAAAACAGCTTGGGGACAGTTGCAAACTTTACCCACAACATCACAATTGTGGACATCGCTTACACAAGCAGGTCAAAAGCAAGCAAGTGTTAGAAATGCTGAACTCAACGAGTTAACATATCAAGAAAACAGACAGTGCTTAGATCGTTTATGCACAGCCTACATAAACTCTGCATTCCAGCAATTAGGAGCTTTTAGCAATCCTGAAGAAAAGTATTCTTTAGAGAATTTATTGGCGCAAGGTCAGATCACTCCCCGCTATCAGCAGTTGTTTTCTAGATGGTTACAAATATTGGTGGAACAAGGACAACTACAGCAGCAGGAGGGATTATTTACTCGGTTCGTGCCATGTTCACAACATATTAATGAACATTTAGAAGAAGTCCAAGCGAGGTTCGCTTCTACATCTTTAGTAGATTTAGATTTAGTGCAACGCTGTGGTGAAAATTTAGCTGCTATTGTTCTTGGTGAACAAGAACCATTAGAGATTTTCAATGAACTGGTTTACCAAAAACAAAACAAAGGTTCATATTTAGAAGGAGAAAACAACGGTTCACATCCAGAATCTTCCTTAATTACTTACTACAACTCTATCTTGCGCTCAAGCTTGGAACAGGTGGTCAAGTCATTACCATCATCTGTTCACCTGAGAGTTCTAGAAATTGGTGCAGGTACTGGTGTGTCTACACAAGCATTATTACCTGTGTTACCACCCAAACAAACCGATTATACTTTTACTGATATTGGTAGCGCCTTCCTGACTCAAGCTCAACAGAAGTTTAAAGACTATCCATTTGTCGAATATCGATTACTAGACATAGACAAATCTCCAACTGAGCAAGGGTTTGAAAAGTATAGCTTTGATGTAGTCATAGCTTCTAATGTGTTGCACGCAACTCGGAATATAGATCAAACACTCCACCATGTACGCTCTTTATTAGCTCCTGGCGGCTTCCTCTTATTATGGGAAATAACTCAGCCGAAAATAGAGTTTGATATCACTTGGGGTTTACTGTTGAAACCTTTAGACGATAAAAGACGTAACCTAGGTCAGCCTTTTATCATAAAAGACCAGTGGTTTGAAGCACTATACGCTCAAGATTTTGTTCAATTTGCCGCTTTTCCTGAAACTGATGCGTTGGAACATCAAATTATTATGGCTGTTGCTTCTGCATCAGCCGCATTTAGTACAAAATCTCGGCAAAAAGAGACTGACGAAAAATCAGAGATTTCATTACAAAGAAAGCCGGATGTTTTTCAATCAGAAAAATTATCTACACTCCACTCAAGACCCGATTTGCCCAATTATTATATAGCTCCCCGTGATGACAAAGAGCAAACAATTGCCGACATTTGGCAAGAATTATTAGGAATTAAACAGGTAGGAATTCATGACAACTTTTTTGAATTAGGAGGAGATTCTTTAATAGCCGTTCAGGTTATATCCCGATTACGAAATGATTTCTCTACTAAATTATCTGTAGCAAGTTTTTTTGAATCGCCCACAATAGCTGATTTAGCACAAAAACTAGAAGAAAAACAAGTGAGAAAAAATAGAAAGGCAGGTGCAATTGGTAGAGAGAAGATAGAAATATGAGCAAAATGAAAAAGTTTTGATACCAAGAACGAACGTTACAAGATAAGTTGTGATTAGCTTACACATTCTGCTGAACTCGTTGACAAGATAAAGGACATGATTCTATGAATCTCAAGCAATTTGTAGTAGAACTCTCTCATCAGGATGTGGAGTTGTGGGTTGAAGGCAATCGCTTGTGCGTTGATGCTCCAGAGGGAGTATTGACACCACAAACTCGTGACTTATTAGCTAAGTATAAAACAGAACTTATCTTGTTGCTGGACGAGAAAAATACGGATACCGCTACAGATTTACCTTTGATTAAAGCCGAGCGTCCTCAGAACATACCTCTGTCTTTTGCTCAAGAACAACTCTGGTTATTAAACCAGTTGGAACCAGATAACCCCTTCTACAACGAATACGTAGCTCTAAAACTTCACGGTCATTTGAACGTCGTAGCGCTAGAGCAAAGCCTCAACAAAATCATCTCTCGCCACGAAGTTTTACGTACCAACTTCCAGACCTTCAGCGAGCAGCCAGTCCAAGTCATTGCTGACAGCTTAACTTTAAGTGTGCCAGTAGTAGACCTTACAAAACTACCTGAAAGTGAAAGAGAAATCGCTTACCAACAATTAGCCACAGCAGAAACTGCTCGACCCTTTGACCTTACTAGTTCTCCTTTAATCCGAGTTTCTGTAGCTAAACTTACAGAGGTAGAATACGCTTTGGTACTAACAATACACCACATTGTCTTTGATAGTTGGTCAATGGGCGTATTGATGGGCGAGTTAACAACCATTTACTCAGCTCTGTGCAATAACTCGTCCCCAGAACTGCCTGAGTTACCAATTCAGTATGCCGACTTTGCTATTTGGCAACGGGAATGGTTGCAAACAGAAGTACTCCAAACGCAGCTTGATTACTGGAAGCAACTACTCAAAAATGCTCCTACCTTATTAGAACTACCCACAGACAAACCAAGACCAGCGATTCAAACTTACCGGGGTGCAACTCAATATATAAAATCTTCAAATGAACTGAGCAAAGCCCTTGCTAATTTTAGTAGGCAAGAGGGAGCCACCTTATTCATGACGCTGTTCGCAGCTTATGTCACCTTGCTTTATCGCTATACAGGCTCCGATGACATTGTAGTGGGTACGCCCCTTGCTAACCGCGATCGCTTGGAATTTGAAGGGTTAATTGGCTTTTTTGTCAACACTTTAGTGCTACGTACCGATTTGTCAGGCAACCCCAGTTTTCAGCAGTTGCTAAGTCGAGTGCGGCAGGTAACGCTGCAAGCTTACACTCATCCAGATCTGCCCTTTGAGGAGTTGGTCAAAGCATTGCAGCCACAACGAAACCTCAGCCATACACCACTGTTTCAGGTGTTGTTTGTCCTCCAGAATGTTCCCATATCTGAAGTAGATTTGGCTGGCTTAACTCTCAGTTCTTTGCCAGTAGAAGGTGCAACTGCCAAGTTTGATTTAAGTTTATCAATGCAAAACACTGCAACCGGACTGGTGAGTGTGTGGCAGTACAATGCTGACTTGTTTGATGCCAGCACAATCGAGCGAATGGGAGGTCATTTTGTGACCTTGCTCAAAAGCATTGTTAACAACCCACAGCAGCAAATTTCCCAATTACCACTGCTGACAGAAGTTGAGCAACAGCAGTTATTAGTTGAGTGGAACAATACCCAGTCCCACTATCCCCAGGATAAATGTATTCATCAATTGTTTGAGGAGCAGTGTTTGAGTACACCCGATGCTGTGGCAGTTGTATTTGAAAATCAACATCTGACATACCGTCAATTAAACTGCCATGCTAACTCTTTAGCGCACTACGTCAAATCTTTGGGTGTGAAACCAGATACGCTGGTCAGTATTTGTGTCGAGCGTTCTTTAGATATGGTGGTGGGAGTGCTGGGCATTCTCAAAGCGGGTGGGGCATATCTGCCACTTGACCCAGATTATCCGCCCGAACGTTTAAACTTCATGTTAGAAGATACTCAAGTTCAAGTATTGCTGACTCAACGGCGACTTGTTGACAAACTTCCCGAGCATCAAGCAAAACTTATTTGTTTAGATGAAGTCTGGGAACAAATCGCCCAAAACAATCAAGATAACCCAACCAGTGGAGTCAAAGCTTTTCATTTAGCTAATGTAATTTACACCTCTGGCTCAACAGGTAGACCTAAAGGTGTCATGGTTGAGCATAAAGGACTATGCAACTTAGCTCAAGCTCAGATTCAGACTTTTGGCGTCAACTCTGATAGTCGCGTTCTCCAGTTTGCCTCTTTTAGTTTTGACGCTTCTATCTCAGAAATTTTAATGACTCTGGGATCGGGGGCAACGCTGTATTTGGGAACAAAAGACTCTTTGTTACCAGGGCAGCCATTAATTGAGCGATTACGGGATTATTGCATTACCCATATCACCCTACCACCATCGGCACTGGCAGTTATGTCACAAGAAGAACTGCCAGCACTGCAAACAATAATTGTAGCTGGAGAAGCTTGTTCTGCTGAGTTAATCAAGCAATGGTCTGTTGGCAAAAACTTCTTCAATGCCTACGGACCAACAGAAGCTAGTGTCTGTGCCACGATTGCAAAACACACTGATGACAAGAAAATATCTATTGGTAAGGCGATCGCCAATACACAAGTGTACATCTTAGACCAAAATTTGCAACCAGTGCCCGTGGGTGTACCAGGAGAGCTACATATTGCTGGTGTTGGGTTAGCAAGAGGCTACCTCAATCGTTCCGAGTTGACACAAGAGAAATTTATCTTCAACCCCTTTGGTTCTGGTCGCCTCTATAAAACCGGAGATAAGGCACGTTATTTACCAGATGGTAACATCGAGTATATTGGACGAATTGACAACCAAGTAAAAATACGCGGCTTCCGGATCGAATTGGGAGAAATCGAAACAGTCCTGGGACAACATAGTGATGTGCGGGTATCTTGTGTCATCGCCCGTGAGGATAACAAGAGTGATAAACGCTTAGTTGCCTATGTGGTAGCACATCAACAGTGTACACCTACAATTAGTGAACTACGGCAATTCCTGAAAGCAAAGTTACCAGACTACATGATGCCTCAGGCTTTTGTGATATTGGAGTCCCTACCACTAACACCAAACGGCAAGGTAAACCGTCGCGCTTTGCCCACACCAGATTTACACAGTGAGCGAATAGACAAATATGTTGCCCCACGTAACCCAATTGAAGAAATGCTGGCACAAATTTGGGCGCAAGTACTGACAGTAGAACTTGTAGGCATACGTGATAATTTCTTTGAACTTGGGGGACACTCATTACTAGCAACACAACTGGTTTCACGTATCCGCAACATTTTCAAAGTGGAACTACCATTGCGTGAGTTGTTTGCAAAAGCAACAGTTGCCGAATTAGCGCAATCGATTGGGCAATTGCAGCAACAAAACTTAGAACTAACTTCTCCACCCATCTTAAGGCGGGCAGAGAATGCACAATTACCACTGTCATTTGCTCAACAGCGTTTGTGGTTTTTAGACCAGTTACAGCCTCTGGGTAGCTTATATAACATACCCCTAACTTTACGTCTATTCGGAACTCTCAATCAACCTGCCTTAGAACAAAGCTTACAAGAAATTATTCATCGCCATGAGGCGTTACGTACCAATTTCATTACAGTTGATGGAAAACCTTCTCAAATTATTCAAACACAAACGAATTGGTCACTATCAATTATTGACTGCGAAGATCTCCCAACAAGCGAAAAAGAAATTGTTACACAGCAATTAGTACAAAAACAAGCACAACAACCTTTTAACCTGGCAGATGAACCATTAGTCAGAGCAACGTTAGTCGTGCTGTCTGATACAGAACATGCTTTGTTGGTGTATATACATCACATTGTCTCTGATGGTTGGTCAATGGGTGTGTTTATCCAAGAGCTAGCATCGCTGTATAATGCTTATTCTCAAGGTCTGTCGTCACCGTTAGCGCCACTGCCGATTCAGTACGCAGATTTCGCAATTTGGCAGCGAAACTGGTTGCAAGGGGATGTACTCCAAAGCCAACTCTCTTACTGGCAACAACAACTAGCTGACGCACCAACTTTATTGTCGCTACCCACCGATCGACCCAGAGGGGCTGTGCAAACTTACCACGGCGCATATCAAGAGTTGGTACTCTCAAAAGAACTAAGTGTTGCGCTCAAACAATTGAGTCAAAAAGAAAGTTGTACCCTCTTCATGACGCTGTTAGCAACATTCCAAATCTTGCTATGGCGCTATAGTGGGCAGGATAATATTTGCATAGGTACGCCGATCGCCAACCGCAACCGTGCAGAAGTTGAAGGGCTAATTGGCTTTTTTATCAATACCCTTGTGTTGCGTACCCGCTTAGATGGTAATCCCAGTTTTAGGCAGCTACTATCACGGGTGCAAGAAGTAGCTTTGGGAGCATACGCTCATCAAGATTTGCCTTTTGAAATGTTGGTGGAAGCATTGCAACCAGAACGAAATCTCAGCCATAACCCAATTTTTCAGGTGTGGTTTAATTTACAGAATTTGGCACAAACCCAAGTAGAACTTTTTGGGCTGTCTTTAGAACCTATATTGATGTCAGAAGCAGCTTCCAAGTTTGACTTAAGCTTGTATGTTGCAGAACACGAACAAGGAATAACTCTGCAACTACTTTATAATGCTGACCTATTTACTTCAGAACGAATGGTGGAAATGGTGCAACAATACCATCATTTGCTGAATCAAATTGTTGTCGATCCTGATAGTGCGTTAGCGAAACTTACCGTTCGCGGAGCGTCTCCGATAGGAGAAGGTATCGCCTCTTATTCTCTTGTCACACCACAAGCCCGACTTTTGTTGCCAGATCCCACAACAGCTATACCAGAACCAGAATACGAATTAGTCACAACAACGTTTACCTCTTGGGTAAATAGCACCCCAGAACGGTCAGCTGTGTGTCAAGCATCTCGCACTTGGAATTATGGAGAATTAGGCAAAAGCGCTCAAGCTTTAGCAAGGGTGATGCTGAGTCACGGAATCAAACGGGGAGATGTCGTAGTTTTGTATGGGACATCAAGTTTTGGATTGATTGCCAGTGCGATCGCTGTTCTCTTGAGTGGAGGAGTGCTACTAACCATCGATCCGCAACTTCCCAGCCAACGCCACCGACTGATGCTTCAGGAAGCTAAAGCTAAACTCATATTGTACGTCGAAAGTCAACCCTCTAAAGATTTGGAAATATGGCAGTCTTTAACTATCATCTACGTAAATCCAGACACAGTAGCGGCTATAAATTCTTTAGAAAGCAGTCATACAATACCCCTACCGGAAATATCTGGTGATGATGCAGCCTATATTTTCTTTACTTCTGGTACTACTGGCGTTCCTAAAGGAGTGTTGGGGTGTCACAAAGGAATGGCGCATTTTCTCAACTGGCAAAGACAAACTTTTGGAATTGGGCAACAAGACCGCATTGCCCAATTAACAGGATTTTCCTTTGATGTCGTCCTTAGAGATATTTTCTTACCTTTGACCAGTGGTGCAACCTTGTGTCTGCCAGCACAAGGAGATAAGTTAGAACCGACGAAAATTTTGCGCTACTTAGAACGCGAGCAGATTTCTGTTCTCCACACAGTTCCTTCCTTGGCGCAATCATGGTTAGCTAATGTCCCCTCGGAATCTCTGCATAACTTACGCTGGTTATTCTTAGCTGGAGAACCTTTGAAGAAGACACTCGTACTACAGTGGCGAGATGCTTTCCCCCAAGCAGGTGAAATCGTTAATCTGTATGGACCAACAGAGACAACTTTAGCGAAATGTTATTACCAAGTACCTAGCGAACCGAGAGAAGGGGTACAGCCAGTAGGACAAACACTTCCTGAAACTCAAGCACTAGTTTTGGGTGCAAATCACCAACTGTGTGGCATTGGGGAACCGGGCGAGATTGTTTTGCGGACACCATTCCGCAGTTTGGGCTATATTAACGCCCCTGAAGAAATGCGCTCTCGGTTTGTCAAAAACCATTTTCGCAATGATGAAGGAGACTTGCTGTATTATACAGGCGATCACGGTCGCTATCTTCCAGATGGCTCTCTAGAAATTCTTGGTCGCCAAGATCGTCAAGTTAAGATTCGCGGCATACGTATTGAACTTGGAGAAATTGAGACAGTATTAGGACAACACCCATCTGTGCATCAGACTGTAGTAATTGCCCATGAAGAACGCTTAGTGGCTTACATTATCACCATTCAGGATTCAACACCTACCATTAGTGAAATTCGACGCTTTCTTTCCACTAAGCTGCCACAGTACATGCTACCTTCTAGTTTTGTCTTCCTAAATAGCTTACCACTGACACCCAACGGCAAGATAGACCACCGCGCTTTACCTACACCTTCTAACATTAATAACTTAGACACATTTGTCGAACCCCGTAACCAATTAGAACTGCAACTGGTGCAAATTTGGTCAAAGATTCTCAAAGTTGACAAAGTGGGAGTACAAGATAACTTTTTTGACCTTGGTGGTCATTCGCTTTTAGCTCCTTACTTAATGACTCAAATCAAGCAGCTGTTTGGTAAAGATTTACCTTTAGCAAGCCTCTTCCAAAACCCAACTATTGAACAGTTGGCAACAATTTTACAAATAAACTCGGATTACTCAAATTCGTCATGTCTAGTACCAATTCAGCCAAACGGTTCAAAGTTACCTTTCTTCTGCATTCCCGGCGCTGGTGGCGAGCCTTTCTACTTGTATCACTTAGGGCGTTATTTAGGAGTTGACCAACCTTTATACAGTTTTCAAGCAAACAATCTAGATGAATTAGAATCAGCCACCCGAATTAAGGATATGGCTAGTCATTATATTCAAGCAATGCAAGCCGTTCAGCCACAAGGCCCATACTTTTTAGGAGGGCATTCTTTAGGAAGTATAGTAGCTTTTGAAATGGCGGCTCAGTTACTTCATCAAAGACATGAGGTTGCTCTAGTCGTCATGATTGATATGTCAGCACCAACCTCTAAAGACAAAAAAGCACGTATTGAGCGTCTTGATTGGGATCATGCTAGGTGGTTGATTGAGTTGGTCAAAGCAGTAGAAGTTTCTCTATCAACGAACGAAGTTTCTCTATCAACGAACATCGATATTTCTTACGATACCCTGCGATCGTTGCCTGTGAAGGAGCAACTAAAATACGTTTTACAGCATTTAAAAATGGTGAATATGCTCCCTCCTAACGCTGAAACTACGCAGTTGAAAAACATGGTGCAAGCTTTAAAAGCTAACTCTCTATCTCTAATTAATTATGTACCACAACAAATTTATCCTGGTCGAATTACCCTTCTATGTGCCAGCGAGACTCCTCCGGAACGGTTGGCTAGCAAGTTTTCTGAGATTTCCCAGGATTCTACCTGTGGCTGGAGTGAGTTTTCTTGCGAACCAGTAGATATCCATTTTGTTCCGGGCAACCATATCACGATGATGGCTGAACCCCACGTCCAGGTCTTAGCCGAACGGTTGAAAGCTTGTATCCAGAAAGCACAAGCAAACATCTAAACCTTTCAATTAGTCTCCTTTAGTATTATTGGGAAGGGTTTAGTTAAGTTTAAATTAAAATGTCAGAGAACTGCATTATGACTACTTTTCATCAGATGAAATCCAAGGTGTGGGAAAAAAAGCAAGAGTATCCCTTAACTACAGAGTCTTTAAGAATGCTCTTGAATAACCGAACTCCTTTAATTCGATTAAAAGAATTTGCTACACCACAAGAGTGTGAGAGTTTAGTAGCTCAAGCTCAATTGTTCAACTTTGACTGCTATCAAGATGTGCATCCCAAGATTGAGCGAATTGGTATCACAGTATTTGAATATAATCACATTAGTAAAACAGCTTATTTTCAAGCAGTAGAACGCACAACTAAATTAAGAGACTGCATTATGGCAGCGTCTTTCAATCCATTAGAACGCTTAATGGTAAAAATTCGACAGTGTACAGGCGCGACTGTGCGAATTGCTTCAGAACCCTTCTATGGTAATTATTATGCAGGGCTGATTAGAAAAATAGAGCAAGGTACTCAACTTCATATTGATTATGCCCCGTTAGAACAATCCCAATGGGAAGTTGGTACAGTTATTTCTCAACTTTCCTGGAATTTGTATTTAAAATTTTCTCCTAATAATCATGGCAAAACACGTATTTACGGTCGCCAGTGGCAACCAGGAGATGACCAATATAAACTCGATTCCTACGGCTATAGTGATACAGTAATTGCAGATGCAGATATGATCGCTTTCCAACCTTATGTAGGAGATGTATTCATTTTCAATACACGCAATTTTCACACTGTTGAGCCGATGAATGGACGACGTGTGACTTTCACTTCCGCGATTGGATTACTACCTAACGGTGAAATTATTTTGTGGTCTTGAAGCTGATCAGTAGGAGGTAGGAAGCAATTTAGTAAACATAGTGAGGAAGTGATTCTATGCCTTTAGCAGCTGTGATGACTGCTCCTAATCACCCAATTGAAGTCCAACAATTACCAGATCCAATTCTGGAAAAAGGTGGAATCATTATTGAAACCTTATATAGTGAAGTTTGTGGAACTGATGTACATTTACTACGTGGGCACCTGCAGGGAGTACCGTATCCAATTATCCCTGGGCATTTCTCAGTTGGTCGTGTGGTAGAAACAGGTGGACTCCTTTGTGATGTCAATGGTAAGTTAATTCAACCTGGAGACTTCGCCACTTTCTTGGATGTCCACGAAACCTGTTACAACTGCTGGTATTGTCTAGTAGCCAAAGCATCCACTCGCTGTCCACAACGCAAGGTTTATGGTGTTACCTACTCAGCGAAAGATGGGTTATTGGGTGGTTGGTCTGAACTAATTTACCTCAAACCAGGGGTTAAAGTTCTAACTTTACCCGAAGAAGTCTCACCAAAGCAATTTATTGCTGGGGGGTGTGCGTTACCAACTGCACTACATGCAATTGATCGAGCGCAGATTCAAATTGGCGATGTTGTTGTAGTGCAGGGTTGCGGACCTGTGGGTTTGAATGTAGCAATTTTAGCTTTGCTATCAGGTGCGGGCAAAGTGATTGTCATTGATAAATTTGAGAGCCGATTATTAGTTGCCAAATCCTTCGGTGTAGATGAAACCCTTGTAATTAACGCTAATGAGCCACGACAACATATTGAGCGGGTTTTGGAATTGACGCACGGACACGGTGCTGATGTCACTATTGAAGCCACAGGCATTCCCATTGCTGTCAAAGAGGGTTTGAACATGACGAGAAATGGAGGTCGTTATGTTATTGTCGGGCATTACACAAATACGGGTGAAATTCTCATCAATCCACACTTGGAAATTAATCTAAAACATATTGATATTCGCGGAACTTGGGGAATTGATTTCAGCCATTTTTACAGAATGATTGAATTACTAAAACGTCATAGTGCTCCCGGCAAAAATATTGCTTGGTCAAGCATAATTAGTCGTTCATATACTTTAGAAGAAATTAATCAAGCGCTGGCAGATGTAGAACAAGGGTGTGTATTAAAAGCTGTGATTCAACCTAATCTTTAAATATTTTGATTACCAATAAACCTGAGGATTATCTATGAATATCACTGTCGAAAATAATTTTAATCAAACTTCAGTAGGTGAAATTGAACGTATTCATAAACCTACGCCAGAGGACTTTAAACGCATAGTCCTCTCTTATAAACATCCTGTGATTTTTACTGGGATGTTAGATGAATGGAAAGCATATTCTTTATGGTCATTAGATTATTTGAATACTGTTTTAGGTGATAAAGAAATTACTGTTCGCGTTTCTGAAAATCAAAAATTTACCTACACTCCAAATAGTGACAAAAAGTACCAGACAACAAAAATGAAATTTACTGAATTCACAGATTGGATTGTGAATAAAAAAAATGACAACCAATACTATTACCTTCAGGGATATCCATTTGATACTACCTTTCCGGAATTATTTTCAGATATAAAAATTCCAGATATTATCGATAAAAACCTATGCCTCGATACTGCTCACTGGATGGGTATTTCAGAGATGGAGATTCCAGATTTTCTTGATAAAACCTCATCACTGGCTACTATTTTTTGGATGAGTACCAATAGCAATATTACGCAACTACATCACGATTTCGTAGAAAGTGTGTTATGTCAAGTGCGTGGTCGAAAGCGAATTTTACTGTTTGAACCAAAACAAAGTCCCTTTCTATATCCTTTCCCTAAAAATTCAAAAATACCATTCCTGAGTCAATTAAATATTGACCAACCTGACCTGGATAAATTTCCTCAATTTAAAAATGCAAAATATACAGAGTGTATCCTAAAATCAGGTGAAATACTATTTTTTCCCTCCTTTTGGTGGCATCAAGTCTACTCTCTCGATGAGCTAAATATTTCTGTTAGTTTTGTTTGGTATACAAAACTTAAAAAGTTTTTTAGACGCAAGATTTTCCAGGAAAACAAATAGCGGGACTTAGACAAAAAACACCAAAAAAAAGCCTCAAATCTTTATACAGAAAGACTTTTACATCGTTTTGTCTGGTTTTTTGATACATCTGGGTTTGCGCTATTTTTGAGCATTTGGTGTATTTCCCTTAGTCTGTATGGGTTTGAGGCTTATTTTTCACTCAATTTTATTTAAGTCTCAATAGGGTCAAAAAACTTAGTTTCAATCGATGATAAAAATATCAGAGACTACTATTGGCTGGAATAACAGGGAGAAGATATGCTAAAAAACTTACGAATTGCCTTTATCGGCGGTGGCACGATGGGCGAAATGATAATTAGTAGATTGTTATCAACAAAAACTGTTCAAAAACCTGAACTAATTATAGTCAGCGATCCACTTTCTACTCGATGCCTTGATTTAGAAAAGGAATATGGACTAAGTACTACAAAGAGCAACATAGAAGCTGTGCAAGGTGCATCGATTGTAATCTTGGCGGTGAAACCGCAGGTTTTGGCAGAGGTTATGGCTATGCTGAAGGATAAAATTCCACCTGATACTTTAGTAATTAGTATTGTAAGTGGAGTGAGTATTCCATCTCTGTGCCAAGGGTTAAATCATGCTGCTGTTGTTCGTACAATGCCGAATATTGCAGTACAAGTTGGTCATGGAACTACGGTGTGGAGTGCATCATCAAGTGTGACAGAAATACAGCGATCGCATACCCAAGTCATTTTACAAGCATTAGGCAAAGAATTTGCGACTCAAAATGAACATTACCTTGATATGGCAACGGCGCTGAGTAGTGCGGGGACTGGATTTGTATTTCTCTACATTGAAGCGATGATTGATGCTGGGGTGAGGATGGGTTTAACTCGGACACAAGCCCAAGAACTAACATTGCATACGATTGCTGGTAGTGTAGAACTTATGTTTCACACGAGTGAACATCCAGCAGTCTTACGCAACAAGGTAACTAGTCCTGGGGGAGTGACTGCTGCTGGTCTTTACGAGTTAGAAAAAGGTGGTATGCGAACTGTCATCTCTAATGCGGTGCTTGCTGCTTTGAGCCGCACTCAAGAATTAGGTAATATGAGTTGAAATTTTAGTCTTCCGTGGATTTTTTTATTTGGTAATTATGACTGATTATTGAATACTAAAAAGTATTAAATTCCATTTTTAAAAATTGCAGTTGATTTGTCAAATATGCCAACCCAAGTTATTCAAGCTCAACGGTCAACAAATGCTTTTTCAGGTTTTATCCAATTCTGGAAAGATGTAGCAGCGATCGCTGGTCCTTACTGGTATCCCAGCAAGCCAGGGGAAAGAGCCTTTTCAGATGTAATTCGTGCTTGGGGAATGCTTATTCTCCTAATATTGTTAATAATCACTCTTGTAGGTATAACTACATTTAATAGTTTTATTCATCGCTATTTAATCGATGTTATCATTCAAGAAAAAGATTATTCTAAATTTACTTATACTATATCCTTCTATGCTGTTGGACTTGTATTGATTACGCTTTTAGTAGGATTTACGAAATTTGTTAGAAAACAAATTTCTCTTGATTGGTATAGATGGCTCAACAATCACATTTTAAATAAATATTTGACCAATCGTGCTTATTATAAAATTAATTTTAAAGCGGACCTTGATAACCCAGATCAACGTTTATCTCAAGAAATTGAGCCAATTACCAGTAGTGCCCTCGGTTTTTCAGCTACTTTCCTAGAAAAAGCACTGGAAATGATAACTTTTTTAATAGTTGTCTGGACAATTTCACAACAAATAGCTATTGCTCTAATTATCTATACAATAGTAGGCAACTTTATTGCTATTTATTTAAATCAAGAATTAATTAAAATTAATCAGGCAGAACTTGAGGCGAAAGCTGATTATAGTTATTGTCTAACTCATGTTCGCAATCACGCTGAATCAATAGCTTTTTTTCGAGGAGAAGAACAGGAACTAAATATAATTCAACGCCGATTTCGTATTTTGATAAAAGATATTAAACAAAAGATTGATTGGGAGAGAAATAAGGAAATTTTTAACAGAGGATACCGGGCTGTTATCGAACTGATCGCACTCATAGTACTCGCACCTTTATATATTAAAGGTGAAATTGATTTTGGACAAGTTGGACAAGCTACTACAGCTTGCTATATGTTTGCTGGTGCTTTGGAAGAATTAATACGTGAATTTGGCACTTCTGGAAGATTTTCCAGTTATGTTGAGCGTTTATCTGAATTTTCAAGTGCGTTAGAAGCAGTCACTAAACAACCAGATAATGTAAGTACTATTAAATCAATAGAAGAGAATCATTTCGCTTTTGAGCATGTCACCTTACAAACGCCAAACTATGAACAGGTTATAGTCGAAGATTTGTCACTCGTTGTTCAACCAGGAGAAGGTTTATTGATTGTTGGACCGAGTGGTCGAGGTAAAAGTTCTCTGTTGAGGGCGATTGCTGGTTTGTGGAACGCAGGAACTGGTCGGCTGGTGCGACCTCCTCTAGAAGAAGTTTTATTTTTGCCCCAACGTCCTTATATAATTTTGGGAACTTTACGCGAGCAATTACTTTATCCTAATACAAATCGTCAAATGAGCGATGCAGAACTCAAAGAAGTTTTGCAACAAGTCAATCTGCAAAACTTGCTAAGTAGAATCGAAGGCTTTGATACAGAAGTTCCTTGGGAGAACATATTATCGCTGGGAGAACAACAACGCCTTGCATTTGCACGATTGCTAGTTACTCATCCTAGGTTCACTATATTAGATGAAGCAACCAGTGCTTTAGATTTGAAGAATGAAGGACATTTATATCAACAGTTACAAGAAACCAAAACAACTTTTATCAGTGTTGGACATCGAGAAAGTCTATTTAACTATCATCAATGGGTTCTAGAACTTTCACAAGATTCCAGTTGGCAACTTGTGACCGTACAGGATTATCAGACTCAAAAAGCAAAAGAAATTGTCACTAATCCTCCTGAAAATACTCAAATCAAAATAGATGATTTTTCCAATAATGAATCCCAAATCCAGCCAGAAGTAACGGCAGAAATAGGCATAATCGAAGGACTTTCTCATAAAGAAATACAGATATTAACAAACTATTCCCTTGGCACCGTTAGAAGAAAGGCAAGCCAAGGTAAGTCCATTAAAGGCAAGGATGGCTCTACCTACCGCTACAACAAAGACCCCAAGGTTTTGAAATGGGTGAAAGTTTAGTAGTTACTCATACTTTTTAGGTAAAACTTTACATTAACTTAATTCCTGGTCACCTCTGCTCATAACGCTAAGGGACTTCCAAGCAATAAAATCACCCAAAGCAAGAATAATAATCATTTGGAG
>NZ_JCACKO010000056.1:0-34501 GCF_059505445.1 Brasilonema angustatum
TTGCGGTTATTGTATTGCACCCAAATGAGAACCGCTATATCCCTCTTCTGTCACTCTCCGAAAACATTTACCATTTTTGAATTCTAGAGCTTTTATTTGGTAAGGGATCGCACAATTTTTTTCTAATAATAAAGACCACACCCATTTTTTTCTAATAGGATAGCTTGTATTGTTTGCCTGATAAGCCTTCCAGAGATTGCTCACCCGGAAAGTGACAGAAGAGGGATATTGAACACCATGAAGATTACCAAAACCTAGCTGGTACTCTCTTTATCGCTGTTAGTGTTGTTGTCTTGCTTGTAGTTACTTTTGGTTGTGCCTCAGCTTTCATTTGACTAATGATATCTGCTTTGATTTCGGCTAGTTTTTCAGAGTATCCATACTTGGAGATTACTCGTGTTGAACCGTCTTTTAAGATAAATTGTATTGTTGATTTGCCGAACTCCTGCATGTTCTCGGTTTCTAAATCTGTTGTAAGAGTGTTAAACCTCTTTCTTTGAGATGGTTCAAAGTCAAATTCTACTGAAACTATTTCTGATTTCAGAATAATGAAGTCTAGGATAAAAATGTATTGAGACATTGGGATAACTCTTATTTGATAATAATTGATTGTTTACTGGAGTTTAGATTAAATTCGATTTTTAAGGCTACAACCCTTGTGTTACAGGCATTTTAGACTTGGGAATTTAAACACGCCTATAAATTAGGAAAGCCTGTCTGCATAAGGGTCTGGCAGTTTGATAAGCAAAATTAGTCTAAACTCCAATTAGTTTAGCTATTTGATTAAAATACCCTGATAATACCCTGATTTTTGATCTGAAAAAAACAGAACTCCCTTGTTGGCATAGTTTTTGCACAGAGATTTGTGTCATCGAATTTTATAAACATCCGTAATAGAAAAAGGTATGGTTGTGCGCTCCGCATCACGTGGGCAGAGTCTTAGGGCACTCGACTGGTTGAACGTATTTCTAGCAGATATTCAAGGGGGTGTGGGACCGTTTCTGGTTGTTTACCTCACCTCAAGTCTGCACTGGAATCCAGCTCGGGTGGGGTTGGTAATGACGATTTCGGGATTGGTAGGAGTGGTTGCTCAAACACCTGTTGGAGCATTAATTGACCAAGTACGCAATAAGCGATCGCTCATCGTCATGGCTGCTGTGCTAATTGCCATTAGTTCAATCGCCGTCGTCATCTTTCCATTTTTTCCCATAATTGCAGCAACTCAATCCCTTATCGCCATTGCTGGAGCTTTCTTTGGTCCGATAATTGCCTCTATTTCTCTGGGATTGGTGGGGCGACAGGGAATGGAACGCCGCCTTGGGCGCAACCAAAGCCTTAGTTCAGCGGGAAATGTAGTAGCGGCATTGCTAGCAGGATTGATCGGTCAATTTATTGGTCAGGGTGCAATTTTCTACTTTATTGCACTGATGTCGGGAGTCGTGATTATTTGTGCTTTACGGATTCGCAAACAGGACATTGACTATCGACTCGCACGAGGAGGCGATGATAGCGATTCTTCTGGGAAAAAGCCAAGTGAAAATGCGCATGTTTCTAATATTACACATTTGTTGAGCAACCGCCGCTTGCTCATTTTTGCCTTTTGTGCAGTCTTATTTCACTTTGCCAACGCAGCAATGTTGCCCTTATTAGGTGAAGTATTAGCTCATCGCAAGGGTGGTAGTCCTACGTTGTTCATGGCTGCCTGCATTATCACAGCTCAAGTGGTAATGATTCCGTTAGGAATTATCATTGGGCGACGAGCAAGTCGAAGCAAGCGCAAACCCATCTTTTTACTAGCGTTTTTGGTGTTGCCGATTCGTGGCGTGCTGTATACTCTAAGCGATAACCCTTTCTTCTTGGTGGCAGTGCAATTATTAGATGGTGTGGGCGGAGGAATTTTTGGAGTGATGCAGCTGTTGGTAATTGCTGATTTGACCAAGGGAACGGGACGTTTCAATTTAGCACAGGGAGCAATTGGGACTGCCGTTGGGATTGGTGCTTCTTTCAGTAACTATCTGGCTGGGTTTGTTGCTAAATCCGCTGGGTACGATGCTAGCTTTTTGAGCATGGCTGCAATTGCTGCGATCGCCCTGGTATTTTTCTGGTTCTTCATGCCCGAAACGCGTCCAGTCTCTAAGTCCGAGATATCTTACATTGAGCAGGTAGAGTCATGATATTTCTGAGATATCTTGTCATTATACTCACCTACATCGGATTGGGACTCGGTTACTTGCCTGGACTGCGGATGAATCGTGCCACAATCGCCATTGTTGGTGCAGCCTTATTGATGGCGTTGGGAGTGCTGGATTTGCGTGCGGCATGGAGTGCGATCGACTATCAGACACTAATTTTCCTGTTTGGCATGATGGTTATCAGTGCCAATCTGGCTGCTTGTGGTTTTTTTCAGCTTACCCTCGATTACACAATACGCCGTATCCACAATCCATTCGGGCTACTTGTGGTGTTAACGTTTGGCAGTGGTATTCTCTCGGCACTGTTCCTTAATGACACAATAGCCCTGATCCTCACACCTCTGGTAGTTGGTTTAACCCAATTGCTGAACCTCAATTCTATTCCTTACCTGCTGGCTTTGGCAGGTGCAACCAATCTCGGTTCTGTTGCTACCTTAAGTGGTAATCCTCAAAACATCCTGATTGGTTCTTTCTCTGGTATTAGTTATTTGGACTTTGCTAAAGCATTGACACCGCTTGCTTTGCTTGGTTTGGCGATTCAGGTGGGCTTGCTGTGCTGGCTATATCCTGAGGTGCGATCGCTTCAGCCTTACCAAAAAGTTGAACTACCCCGCTACCGCATCTTTAAACCACTGCTTGTTAAGAGTCTACTCATTACTACCGCATTGCTGGTGGCGTTTTTGGTGGGCATTCCTACTGCAGAAGCGACGCTTATTGCTGCTGGACTACTGTTGATAACACGTCGCCTCAAGCCAGAACGAATTTTACAAAAAGTAGATTGGGATTTGCTGCTGATGTTTTGTGGGTTGTTCATTCTCACCGAGGGTGTGCAGAAACTCGGTTCGCTGGAATGGTTTGCCCGTTTTGTTGATCATCCCTTGAGCATTCTGGGTGTGACTGCATTGTTGTCGAATTTGGTGTCGAATGTCCCTGCTGTACTGCTGTTACATCACCTAATTCCTCATCCCGATACGCGCACTTGGCTACTACTCGCAGCAGCTTCAACACTAGCAGGAAATCTGACACTGCTGGGGTCTGTGGCAAACTTGATTGTAGCGGAGGCGGTTGCTAAGCAAGGACATCAGCTGACTTTTGGGGAACATCTGCGATTTGGACTACCGCTGACTGTTATTACCTTAGTGCTTACCTATTTCTGGATTTACTAAGCTTACTGGAGTTTAGACTAGTTTTCTTTCCACTTCCCCAAAGCCTGTTGTATAGGGGCATAAAGCAGCCCCTACCAGGAAACTGAAGGTTAAGAAATCTGTGTTTCTAAATATTTTTATTTAGAGGCAGTGTGTCCGAAACGACCTTTATCGGGCAGTCTGCAACGCCAAATCTTGGAACATTGGGGTGCTGAGGTAACGTTCGCCAAAGGAAGGCTGAATCATCACGATTAAACGACCTGCGTTTCCTGGGCGTTTGGCAACTTGGATTGCAGCATATAAAGCAGCACCAGAGGAGATACCAGATAACAAACCTTCTTCTGTTGCTAAGCGTCGTCCATAGGCGATCGCCTGATCATCACTAACGCTTATCACTTCATCGACTAACTTCTTGTCGAGAACTTCGGGGATAAATCCGGCACCAATACCTTGAATTTTATGTGGTCCTGGTTTACCTCCAGAAAGGACAGGACTGTTAGCTGGTTCTACGGCGATCGCCTGAAAATTGGGTTTGCGCTCTTTGAGAACTTCTGCAACACCAGTTATTGTTCCGCCGGTACCGACACCTGCAATCACAATATCTACTTCCCCATCAGTATCTGCCCAAATCTCCTCTGCTGTGGTTTCTCTGTGTATTTTGGGGTTAGCTGGGTTGCGGAATTGTTGCAACATATAAGCATTGGGAGTGCTAGCAACGATTTGTTCAGCTTTGCCAATAGCGCCTCGCATTCCTTCAAGTCCGGGTGTCAATTCCAAAGAAGCACCATATGCTCGTAGCATGGCGCGTCGTTCCAAACTCATTGTTTCGGGCATTGTCAAAATCAAACGGTAGCCACGCGCCGCCGCCACCATCGCTAGTCCAATTCCTGTATTACCAGAGGTAGGCTCAACTAAGATGCTTTTTCCTGGCTGAATTAACCCCTCCTCCTCAGCCGTCTTTATCATGCTTGCAGCAATGCGATCTTTCACCGAAGCTGCTGGGTTCATTCCTTCTAACTTTACAACAATCCTGGCTATACATCCCTCAGCCTGAGGGATTTTGTTTAGCTGAACTAAAGGAGTTCTTCCAACCAGTTCTGTTATGTCACGAGCAATCCGCATATACTAACTCCTAATATAGATGCCTTTTCTCAGGGTGTGTAGAAATTAAGCTGTAGCCAATGTGCATGAATAAAAATTTGAAAAAGTTACTCTAGTTCATTTTAGATTATTTTAAGATAATTACTAATGTTCTATTATCTTTGAACAAAGTCAAAAACTCGGATTTTTTTGATTTATTTTCATAATACTCAACTTTCTCTTAGCATAACCATACAATTGTTGAGTACAACTTTTCTTTTTCCTAAATTTAGTGAAAACAACTTATCAATTGCAAGCTCTATATAATTTTGATGTTGAGTACACCAGACCTAGAACCCCATTCTGTAAATACTAGTACTCTAGCATGAAAAGTCTAGTACCTCTACCCAAAAAATTTTTTTGAACAGTGATTAGATAAGAATGACAGGCTTTGAGTACAACCTTAATAAATTTAATAATCTTGATCCAGACTCGATAAACTCTCTTCAGCAAAGACAACTGATATAAAAGATATAGGATTTACGCAGAGATTCCCCTCTACCCCCCAAACTTCTAGACGCCAGTCTAGGAATGAGGGGGGGCTTCTTAAACAATTAACGCATTCGCTGCCTGCGGCACGCTGCTAAGACATTCAATCCGTAACAAAAGCTGTCAGCCAGCCATGCTGGAAGTATAGAGTGAATGAGAGTTTCTCACGATCCGGGGACTGCTTTACCGTTGGGTGCTAGCAATTGGTCTACTTCTTCAAAGAGTGTACATTCTGATATGCGCCACAGCTTAGTCCTCAAACAGTTAGTAGTTAACAGTTACTCATGAGCGCTGAATGAAATTTAGACTCGTTCAATTACTCACAGTTTGTACAGTCACTTTAGTGGTGCTTTCTCCAGAGATATTAGTATTTAGTATGGTTTGGGAGCGCCATATGGAGCTAGTACAAACAAAGAATTCAACCTGTGAAGTTAATCAGAATAGTACGAGTCAAGTTGGATTAGCTCTGCAAGAAGGTAAAAACTCCTATCAAGATAGCTCTTTTGTAGAATTTTCTGTCACAAACTTTGTCAAGCAATCTCTAAATCATAAAAAACTAGACAAAACTGTCAAAATATTACAATGGTTCCTTTTATTATTTCCTATAATTCTTGGACTACTTGTTTTTTTCTATGACAGATATCTCATTTATCGTGCGGGTGTTTTTCAGCAACAAGTAGAAATGTTAGAAAGACTTTGGCAACAAGGTATTGAACAATAAACCAACTATGACAGAACAAAGAGAAAACTTATATTTCAACCTCATTGACCAGCTGCTTCGTTGTCCCAATGGTCAAGAGCCAGAAGTTTTAGAAGCTCAGCCAGAATTGCTTGATGCTGGTTTGATACAGACAATGTTACAAGTTGCAAGTGGATTTGCACACAACGATAATCAAGATGGAGCGCAGTTTCTTATCCATGTTGCACGTGAGTTATCCAAGGAGCTGGGACTGTATCCTGATGTTCCACAAAAGGAGTAAATAATGTTATTGACTGCAACGGACGCGGGACACATAGCGTTAGAATTCCTGATGGCGGAGTGGAATATTTCAGAAGAAGATAGACAATGGTTTGTCATTGTTAACTCTCGCCTAACTGGTGAAAATTGGTACATTGTAGAACTTGCTGTCGCCGGATTTCCTGATAGGTGGTATGTCCAAGTTTATGATACTGGAGCGTGTGATCCGAATTACACTTTTATTTCACCAATTCATGGTTCACAGAAATATATTGACACGAATGATTTACCAGTTATGGTAGCAGAAGTGTTGTTTTCTGAGCGTAATGTTCGATAACAATGAAAATTACAAACTCAGATTGAAAATATTAATGTGTGTTAGAGCGTGTTTATAAAGGCAAAAAGCTTGATTTGTCATGCTGAACCCTTCACTTCGTTCGAGGGTAAACTCCGCGATAACGTAATAAAGCATCTCTCAGCTACGGTGCAAAATCTAGATTCTACCTTCCGGCAAGCCGCTACGCGTCTACGTTCAGTTTCACTTTACTGCTCTCCCTTGCCCGCTGCGCGCTCCAGAATGACAGATTGATTTTATAAACACCCTCTTACTCAACACACATTAAAGTAAGATATAACTTATCTTCCATCGCTAGATAATTAAAAAGGCGTAGAGTAAATAATGTATACTCTACGCCTTTTTTTATCATTTTTTATTGAATGATCTTCAATCATGATTCCTCACTATTGTTATAAAGATAGACCCTTAATTTTATAATAATTTCGGATATTTATTCACATGAATATAGGAGAATTATGTTATATTAAATAATGTGACAATCCTTACAAAAGGATAGCATTTCATGATCAGTGAAGACATCCTAGCAGAAGAATTCATGAGAGTCGTCACTCACTATTACCCAAAAGTCGGAGAATTACTAGACAGCTGTTATGTGAAAGTTATCTCCTCTTATTGGGGACGACCTCCTAAGCGCTTGCGATACATAGGAATTTATTGCTCTGAAAAAATGATGCCCGATGTGCAAACTCACAAAGAAATTTTGCGAGAACTAGCAGAAAATATGGGACTCGTTCAGGTAGTCTTCCTCAACGCAACGCGACTATTGCGCGATCCAATGTCGAAGGTCAAGCAAATACATCCACGTTTGTGGTTAGATTTGCATTGGCTAACAACATAGGAATAATCAAAGAACCCAACTTCTTCCAAACCCACCTTGCAATTTGAAGGGGTTTCTATGAAAAATAAATCCTTCCTTCCTCCAGAGGATTTACCTTCAACAGAAGCGACGCACCTTGACAAAATATTGCGATCGCAACTCGAACATTCCACTGGCAGATGCTTTTTTGAAGCGTGTGATCAGATCACACGAGCATTATTGTCTAACTGTCAGTGGTATATCACGACAGATGGTGGCTACCTCATGCTAGTCATTGATTGTCCTGACATTGTCAGTTACTGGCATATAGTCAGCAATATTGCACCGATTGGAAATAGGCTAGAACGATTTGCCAGTAGCGCTAAAATCCGCGTTTATCCTCCATTTGGTAAGGGAACGCCGTTTGAAATTAGCGTTAACGAAATATCGGCTTATCGAGATTGGTTATGACCGAAAATCGGAGGGTGCAAGCCCCCCATAGCCATAACATAAAGCAAAGGAATAGTTTGCTTTATGCTATGGCTGCTTTTTAGAGCAGCGCCGCAAAAAACTGCGAGGCGAGTCGCCAACTCCCAGTCCCGAACAACCATCAGAAGGAGTCAGAAGACAGAATATGTCCTGCGGAGGAGCTGCGCGCTCCGCGTAGCTCCTCCGCAGGAAGGACACAATTCAGTAGGGATAGTGTATAATTTTATTGTTATTATTGAGTAAAAGAGATGAAAACTCATAACGCGAACGCGATTAAACCCCAAAACCAAGCAAAATCGGGTGCAGACATGGGAGAAATGCCAGAGTTGGTTAGCGAGTTGGGAGAAGAGTTGACGGCAGAAGAAATGATGATGATAGTGGGAGGAGATGGTGTGCGAGTGCAGGCTGATTTGGCTGCTGCGTTACGTGATGCTATGAATTATTAAATTTTACTAATGGTAATTTTTATATCTCATTAATGCAACTTTCGTCAAACGCTCTATTTGCTTGGACAAACTTCTTTACTACTTCTGCCACTTGTGGGCACTCCAATACCTGGCACTGCTCCCACAGTGTCAATTGACCTGGTGAGCATTTGTGCTTATCCTTGTTTCTACTAATTTTATGACCAGCCAGCAAGCGACTACCCCAATTTGACTTGCTGGCTAATTTTGCTTTCGGTTTATATCGTTGACAAAAGCCCTTATATTTCTTGGCACATTCATCTAAAGTTTTGCCCAGTCCTAAAAAAGCTGGATGCCATTGAGTCAGTCCATCAAAAGTTAATTGGTCATAAGTGCCGTAATTGCTGAAGTCGTAGAAAAAACTACGTCGCATTTGGGCGGCTCTCGGATTGCCATGAATATAGCGTAGGGTATTTAAAGCTCGTTTAGTATCCGTGGGAGGAAACCCATCACAAAAATATCGCTGTTCCCAAAAGTGTCCTGTGCGATTAAGCATTCGATTGAAACACATTGCTGTGTACCAGTTGAGAAAATGCATGATTTTAGGCAAATCTTTCCCTAGTGCGGGTTCGATGAGGTAATGGACGTGATTGCTCATGATGCACAGAGCATAAAGTTTGAAATCATATTTATCCAAAGCCTTCTTGATTGCATATAAGAAAACTTCGCGACATTCAAAGTCTGGCAAGGTTAAATTCACGGTTATTGCAGCGGACAGTAACGTGGTAAGAAAATCCTGGTTGTAAATTTCGACTTTGACGACTCATAATACTATTTCATCTTCCGTTGTAAAAAGCGTGAGTTTCGCACTCCTGACTAGTCTAAAATTCAGTTTGAACTTGTGAACTAAAGTTAACACGCGCGAATCAATAAAAGGGAAGGTAAGTAATGTGTGGATTTGCAGGTTTCGTAACTAGTGGAGTTGAGTTGTACCAGAATGCCCAACGCCTTAATATTTTGACCCAAATGAGCGATCAATTGTCTCAAAGGGGTCCAGATGACGAGCAGTTGTTTGACTCCAAACACTTATCTCTAGTATTTAGACGCTTATCAATCATAGACGTTGCAGGAGGAAAGCAGCCAATTTGGAATCAACAGCAAACAATTTTCGTAGTCTGTAATGGGGAAATTTATAATTATAAAGAGCTACGTTCACAGTTAGACTTGCGTTATGATTTTCGTAGTCATTCCGATGCTGAAGTAGTTTTGCACTTGTATACTGAACGCGGTATAGAAGCACTTCAGCAGTTGAATGGTATGTTTGCGCTCGCCATTTGGGATACCCAAAAGCAAGAATTAATTTTGGCACGCGATCGCCTTGGCATTAAACCGTTGTACTATTGTCAAGTCGGTGAGCAATTTATATTTGGCTCCACATTAACATCGTTATTGGTACATCCAGATGCTCCTAACATACCCCAATGGCAGGATAAAACAAATTTAAATGCATCTACATCCTATGTTAAAGGAATCAAAAGATTACCAGGCGGACATTATTTAACCTACAACGCTCAACAGGCGACTCTTGATGTCAACTGCTATTGGGAATTGAGTAACTATTTCGTAACTGAATCAGAACAAGACCATCGTCCACTCCAAGATTACATTACAGAGTACCGCGAACTGTTTGCTGACAGTGTGAAAAAACAGTTGATGAGTGATGTACCTGTGGGAGCTTTTTTGAGCGGTGGTCTTGATTCGAGTGCCATTGTAGCAGCAGCAAGTCAATACAAAAAAGATTTACATTGTTTTACAATGGTCTCTGATTTTTCCTTAGAAGTTGGAGATGCCCAAGCAGCGCGCGACTTGTGTGATTATCTAAACTTACCCTTTCATTCTGTTTGGTTTGACCCAGAGAAATTTCTAGAAACCATCAATTTTTCTTTAGAAAAATTTGAATATTTTATTTGGTTAATAGATGCCCCGGTATTTCATATAGAATTCATGTTAAAGTCTGAACTTCACCGCTATGCCAAAACTCTGATACCTGAGTTGAAGGTGATTTTGTTAGGACAGGGTTCTGATGAATTTGCCGGAGGTTATTCAACTCCAGAAGATAAAATCCAATCAGACTGGAATAGTTTCAGCAGTAATTTGACTCAAACAGAGCAAAACTTAAGTAAACTCAAAAAGCCGACGAGCTTAAAAGATGGGTCATCTCTGTTTGACTTATTGGGAGATGAGTTAATATCTTCACCATTAGAGTGTACTGCTTTCATGAGAGAAATGTTACGGCGCATCGTAACGCTACAACAATACAATCTCTGGCACGAAGACAGAAGTTCTTCTGGTCAAGGTATCGAAGCTCGTGTTCCTTTTTTGGATCATCGTCTGGTAGAATACTTGGCGGCAATTCCACCCAGTATGCAACAAACTCTGTTTTGGGATAAGAAAATTATTCGAGAAATGGCAAGACAATGGTTACCTGACAACTTAGCATATCGAAAAAAATCTTACGGACGGGAACCGCTTAGTTGGCAAAAAATCAAGTATAAAATGTTGGTAGCAATTTTTGATAAGTTTCAGGAAAAATACCAAGCGCTAAGTGGTTTTGAGAATTTTCAGTTAATAAAGTCTAACTTGCAAGTCTGGTTTACTGAAGCTAATGTCAATGATAATAAGGGAATTCATACTACAAAGAAGTTGTTAGATGCTATGGCAATGATGGTATTTAAAAACCTTTGTTTGAATCGGTGCTCTGAAGTTTCACTGAGCGATTTCAAAGGGCGATCGCCTCTTGTGGAATTTCATAGCTTTGAATAAAATACACTTGCGAAGTAAATTTCATTAAATTGTGTAGGTTGGGGAGCCACTGCCGTGCGCGGGTTCCCCGCGTTGAGGCAAGTCTGGCGTTTGACGAAGGAAACCCAACATTTTCAAGCATTTGTTGGGTTTCGCAAAACCTCAACCCAACCTACAATTACTTATGCAATTATGTACTTTAGTTATAGACTACCTTATTCAACAGCCACTCATACCAATTTTCTAATCCAGTTCCAGTCAGTGCAGAAACCTGAAAAATTTGAATTTGAGGATTCACCTGCTTCGCGTATTCTACACAACGCTGAACATCAAATTCTACATGAGGTAGCAAATCTATTTTCGTGAGAATCATCACCTGACTTGCGCGGAAGATATGAGGATATTTTATCGGCTTATCTTCTCCTTCCGTGACTGAGAGAATAACGACTTTAAAAAGTTCTCCTAGATCAAATAAAGCCGGACAAACAAGATTGCCAACATTCTCAATCATCACCACTGAATCGAGGGGTGGATTGAGTTGTTGTAATCCTCTATCCACCATTGCTGCATCTAGATGACAACCTGTACCAGTGTTTATTTGAACAACTTTACAGCCTGTTTCTTGAATTTTTTTGGCATCATTTGTTGTTTCTTGGTCGCCTTCAATAACGTTGATAGGCAACTGATGTTTTAAATCATTGATAGTTCGAGTTAAAAGAGTCGTTTTTCCTGAGCCAGGTGAACTCATCAGATTTAATGGGAGGATATTTCGACCCTTAAACCATCCTCTATTTTGGGCAGCAATCAAGTTATTTTTTGCTAAGATATCATGCTCTAAAGCCAGAGTTGTGCCATGTACCTTGGCATGAATTTGAGATGCTTCTGTGACATGCTCCTGACTGTGGGAATGCGTGATGACAGTACCATCTGGTAAAGTATGAGTATGGTGATGGTGATGGTCGGTATTATTTGAAGAGTCCATTGTTGCGACTTCGCCTGTTTCCGGATTAGTCATTTTCACTTCAGCATCATCGGAACAACCACAAGTTACACACATAGTTCCTCTATTTCTATTTCCTTAATTTTCAGTTCTTCTCCAGCTATTAAATCCAAATGCGCACTTCCACACTGACAACTTCCAAAAGGCTTTTCTAAAGGAATTTCTGCACCGCATTGACGGCATTTTGCTAATCCAGAGATTTCTAAAATCTCTAACTTTGCCCCTTCTAAAACAGTTCCTTGAGTACAGATATCAAAACAAAATTCCACGGCATCTGGCATGATAGCTGAAAGCTTGCCAATTTCTAGTAAAACTCTTTTGACTTTTGTGCCATTGGCATATTCAGCTACAATAGTCACAACATTTTGAGTAATTCCTAATTCATGCATTTAAGTGCTGAGTGAATGCTTAGTCAACCTTCAATGGTAGAGGTGATTTTTGCGGTGTAACGTACTAGAATTAACAAATTATTGAATTAACTCGGATTTTGCACCAGAATGTTAGTCTGCTAATAAATAAATTCTGAGGCGAAGAGTTCAAGTCCGTTAAAACTTGCACCTGGTCATAAATGTAAAAAAAATTACATTTTATTTCACTTGGTTCTCGTCCGCCTAGGACTGTAAGTCCCAGGCTAATAGGCGAAGTCCATTAAAATGGACTAAAACTGGAAATATTTTTTAGTATATTTATAGTGGTTGACTCGTAATGGTGCAAGATCTGAATTAAAACAGACTCAAAGACTTACCCAGTCCGTTTTAACGGACTTGGACTATTAGCCTTGAACTTGAGTTCAAGGCGTACTATGGATGAGGTGCAAGATGTGAATTAACAAATCCTTGGTAATTGCTCACCAACAAGCATATCGACAATACGTTCAGCACCAAAAGCAGTTTTTAACAAGACAACACCAGAAGGTGAGGAAATCACTTCACCAATAATACAAGCATCTTTTCCGGCTGGGTGAGATTTCATAGCTGAGACAACGGTGTCAGCATTTTCTTGTCCTACTACAACTACGAACTTACCTTCATTTGCCAAATACAATGGATCTAAACCTAAAAGTTCACAAACACCTTTAACTTCTTCAGGCACTGGGATAGACTGTTCATCTAGGCGAATTCCCACACCAGAACCCAGAGCAAATTCATTTAACACTGTGGCTAAACCACCACGTGTTGCATCCCGCATAGCATGAATATCAGGACAAACATTTAGAATAGTTTCAACTAAATTATTCAACGGCTGACAGTCGCTTTCAATATCGGAGTCTAATGCTAATTCTCCACGGGCAATTAAAATTGCTGTGCCATGATTGCCCAACTCACCATTAATAATAATTGCATCTCCTGGTTGAATATTGTGGGCAGAAACATTTACTCCTGTTGGAATAATACCAATACCAGAAGTATTAATAAATAATTTATCTGCAGCACCATGATGGACAACTTTTGTGTCACCAGTTACAACTTGTACGCCAGCTTTTTTCGCTGCTGCTTGCATACTTTGCGCAACACGCCGCAAAGTTTCTACAGGCAAACCTTCTTCTAAAATAACACTACAGCTAAGATATAACGGTTTTGCACCACTCATTGCTAAATCATTAACCGTGCCATTAATAGCTAATGTTCCAATATCACCACCAGGAAAAAATAAAGGGTCTACAACATAAGAATCAGTTGTAAAAGCAAGTCTGTCTCCCTGTTTCATGAGACTTGCTAAATGAAAACTGGCTTGGTCTTCTAATTGAGACAGAGTAGGATTATCAAAAGTCTTGATAAAGATATCATCAATTAAATCGCGCATTGCTTTGCCGCCACTACCATGTGCGAGGGTGATATGAGTGTCTCGCACTTTACCTTGATGACGGCGGACTTTTTCGATTTTTTGAAAAAGGGAATTCTGTGGTGAGTCAGATAAGGAGAAGTTCATTCTAAATTCTGTTTAAATATTTTAGCGGATTTATCCGTGGGGACTGACAATTTTGTTAGCGCAGCGGGACGCAGTCCATTTTGAACTTTGAATTTTGAATTTTGAATTCCCCAAAGGGGTGATCTAATCTAGAACGATTTCCTAGAGTCACGCCTAAAACCTTGAGGTAATTCCCCATTGCTAACTGGATTGGTTCCCATTGTTTTAACGCCGCCAGCACATCACCGCCAGATTCTTGTAACCCTTGCGCGAGTTCAATAGCATTTGTCACAGCTTTAGAAATCCCCGCAGCCGTGTGAGGACGGACGACAAATGCAGCATCACCAATTAAACACACCCGTCCAAAAACCATACGTGGTACAGATAAGTCGTAGATGGGTTGAATGAAGGGTTTGTCTGTCAGTTCAAACAAATATTGAAAGATTTCTGGTAAATATTTCTTTGCTACTACTCTCATCTGTTGAACAACTTCTTCTCGAACCTCTCCTTGAGGCATGAAAAACTTTCGTACTCGTCCTTGGTGGTTAGTCATGACTGCATTCAACTGTTCGCCATCTGGGACATTAAAGTACCAAAGCCAGTTGAGGCGGCGTTTTCCTTCGTCTAACTCCCCGTTTGGTCCAGGTACCAGATAGCACAGTGTCTGCATGCTAGGTCCGTGAAAGAAGGTGAATTTCTCGGCAAAGAATTTTGCAACGTCTAATGAAAATACATTTTCGTCTATCAACCCTCGCCATGCAACATAGCCTGCATACTGAGGAATAGCATCCAATATCAGTTGCTGACGTATGGTTGAATCAATACCGTCAGCCCCAATCAGTAAATCACACTTTTGTTCCCGTCCGTCTTCAAAGTGCACCACCAAGCAGTTATCACTCTGTTGAAAACCAATAACACTGTTCCCTTGATGGTAACGTTCAGCTGGGAAAACTTTCCGCAGTTGATGATACAGCATATCCCAAGAAATCATGGCTTGGGGTGTTGACTCTTCCCAAATGATGCTGTCATCTCCGCTTATATATTGTCTTTTGCACGAAGTCATACCCACCGTTTCTGGTGTGCTAATACCGTATTCTGCCAGAAACCGATTGATTTCCATCTGCACAACAAAAGCAGCACCGTGACTTTGGACACCACCAAATGTAGGCGCTACCCCTTGGTAGGAAGCGCGTTCAAAAATGTCTACATCACAACCGATACAGTGCAGCGCTAAGCCTGCACATAAACCACTTATTGAACCACCTGCAATAAGCACACGGAGGGGTTGTAAGTTTTGTTGTGTGATGTCCGCTTTGACTTGCATGGAGATGCTTCTGTAGAGTTTTATCACTTGCTTAAAGTCTACAGGTTTGACTCTACCACTGATAGTGACTCATAGAATGCATCATTATGAATGATCTTGTGGTTTTGTGATCGTGTCTACCACTATGCTTATCTGAATGTAGTAGACCTCGAACAGCCTAATTTTCGCTTTCAAATTTTTCTATGTGAACTGTCACCCATTCAGGTTTAGTGTTCAAAGTAGAAACAAGTGCGTGAGTAACTGCTTGCGCCAGTTTCCGCTTAAGTTTAATAGAATCACATTCAGCAATTTTGACGGTAACAGATGGCATATGCATTCCCTAATGATTTTTTCAGCTTTGGTTTTTAACTTGTGATTTTTCTATGCTCTTAGCTTTTCTTTGTCAAGCATCATTTTTTTAGCCATGTGAGAAAAGCTACCATACTTATAATAAGCTGCACAAGCACCTTCAGAAGAAACCATGCAAGTTCCAATCGGTGTTTCTGGAGTACAAGCTGTACCAAAGACCTTACACTGCCAAGGTTTCAACACTCCTTTGAGGATTTCTCCACAAAGACACGCTTTATGGTCAGCAACTTTGCGGTTGGGAAGGGTAAATTTTAATTCTGCATCAAATTGAGCATATTGGGCACGGATTTTTAATCCAGACTTGGGAATCTCGCCTAAACCGCGCCACTCAAAACTTTCTCGCTGTTCAAAGACTTGATTTATGGCGGCGATCGCCACCTGATTTCCTGTCTTCTCTACCAATCGGTTATATTGATTTTCAACTTCACAACGATTTTCTACAATCTGTTGCAACACCATCCAAATGGATTGGATAATATCTAAAGGTTCAAAGCCAGAAACCACAATGGGTTTTTGATATTGTTGAGAAATAAACTCATAGGGGTCACTGCCAATCACCATACTGACATGACCCGGACCAATAAATCCATCAAGTTGTAAATCCGGATTATCTAAAAGTGCTTTGAGGGCAGGAATCACGAGGACGTGATTAGAAAACATACTGAAATTCTGAATTTTTTCAGATGCTGCTTGCAAGATAGTCAAAGCAGTGCTGGGGGCAGTTGTTTCAAAGCCCAAGGCGAAGAAGACAACTTCTTTCTCAGGGTTGTCCTTAGCAATTTGTAGACTATCGAGGGGAGAGTAAACCATACGAATGTCCGCCCCTTGTGCTTTAGCTTGCAACAAGTTTGTTTGGGAACCAGGAACCCGCATGGCATCTCCAAAAGTCGTGAAGATAACGTTTTGTTTTAGGGAGATAGAGATAGCATCATCTAGTCTTCCCTTTGGCATCACACATACAGGACAACCTGGACCATGAATTAATTCTATTGCCTCAGGTAAAATTTCTTCAATTCCATATTTGAAAATAGAATGAGTGTGACCACCACAGACTTCCATTATTTTGATAGGCTTTTTGAGCCGTTGAGATAATTTTTCAATGGCGCGGAATAAAGCATCAGCTTTTTTAGGTTCTCGAAATTCATCAACGTATTTCATATTAAAATTATAAGAAAAATTTGATTGCGTTTAGATCCCCGACTTCGCAAAAGTTGTCGGGGATCTTGTTTTTTCACGAACGTGAGTACGTGCCCGTAGGGCTTATCATTTAGGACTGCTATATGAATCCATTGCTACTGCTTCTGCTAATTCTTCCAAGAGTTGCAGTGTTTCCATAGCTTCTTTTTCATTAATTCGGTTCATCGCAAAGCCAACATGAACTAGCACCCAATCACCTACACATGATTCCACTGAATGTTGTTCATCAACGATACAAGCAATATTGACTTGACGCTTAACACCACCAACATTGACAATAGCTAATTTTTGTTTCACGTCAGTGATTTCTATAATTTTACCTGGAATTCCTAAACACATTTTATTTTTTCTGCTTTTGTGATACTTCTTGAAGAAAAATTCTTACTTTCTGCTAAAAAAATTACGAATGACAATCAGTAACTATTGACTCATTAGTTGAGCAGCTGCAATCATAGCTTGTCCTAGTGATAAACCACCATCATTAGCTGGAACTAAACTATGAGTAAGTACATTTATCCCTAATGTTTGTAAGCCTTGAGTAACTTGCTCTAACAGAATGCAATTTTGAAAAACTCCTCCTGTTAAGACAACCTGATGAATGTCATTTTTTTGACGCAAGTTATCAACCATTTCTACAATACTATGAGCCAAGCTTGTATGAAATTTAGCAGCGATAACTGCTTGAGGAGTCTGCTGCTGTAAATCATTCAGCAAAGCTTGCCACATTGGATATGAATCTATATAATAAATATTATCTAAAAAATAAAATTGAAAATTATAATTTAAATATTCTTTATTATTTAATAAATTCGTATTAGCCAAAGCTTCCATTTCAATTGCTGCTTGTCCTTCATAGCTACATTGTTCTCGGCAGATACCAATTGCACCCGCAACAGCATCAAATAAACGCCCTACTGATGAAGTAAGAGGAGCGTTAATGCCTTTTTCGACAAGCTGATTGAGAAGTTTCAGTGGCTTTTGTTCAAGAAATTCTAAAATATCTAATTTTTTGTATTTTTGTTTTAAATCTTCATAATTAAAGGCAGATATTAACTGGGCATAGGTATTACGCCAAGGTTCTCTCATTGCTTGTGTTCCGCCAATCATTGGTACTGGCTTAAATGTTGCCAATCTCTTAAAATGGCGATAATCTGCTAACAGAAATTCTCCGCCCCAGAGTGTTCCGTCTTCACCATAACCCAATCCATCTAATGCAATACCTAAAACAGGTGGTGAATTAATATGTATGTCATTTTCTGCCATGCAAGCAGCAATATGAGCATGATGATGTTGGATGTGAAATAGGGGCACGGCTGTGCCGTGTCCGTACTGATTGTGTGCAAGTTCTTTTCCAAGTTTTGTTGATATATATTCCGGGTGTAAATCAACAGCGATCGCTTCAGGTTGATGCTCAAATAAATTTAAGTAGAGATTGAGCGTATCTTGATAGGATTTTAAAGTCGCTGTACTTTCTAAATCTCCTATATGTTGAGATAGAATTGCTTTCCCATCTCGCAATAAACAAAAAGTATTCTTTAGCTGACTGCCCATTGCTAAAATGTGAGGAGCACTTTCAAATCCAGATGGTAAATTAATAGATGTTGGTGCGTATCCTCTAGCACGACGAATTGTTAACACTTTTTCACCAACAACCCTCACCACCGAATCATCAACTCGGTTTACAATCTCCCGATTGTGCAGAAGAAAATAATCCGCAATTTTTCCTAACTTCTCACGCGCTTCGACATTATCAATACATTGCGGTTCATCAGAAAGATTACCACTTGTGAAAACAATCGGGCGATTCATCCGCCTCAGAATGAGGTGGTGTAAGGGGGTGTAAGGTAGTATGAAACCCAAAGTGTTTTGCCCTGGTGCAACTGAAGGCGCAATTTGATTTTGAATTTTGGATTTTGGATTTTGAATTTTGAATTCTATCCTCCCACTTCCCCTTTCTTCTTCATCGTCTCCAGCTTTCGCCTGAATCAACACAACAGGCGCGGCGGGACTTTCTAATAATTCTCTTTCTTTGGCGCTGGGGGTGCAGTACTCTTCAATAACTGATATGTCTCGCGCCATTAAAGCAAAAGGCTTTTGATTGCGCTGTTTACGGCTGCGTAATTTTTGCACAGCCGTTTCCTGAGTGGCGTCGCAAGCTAGATGAAATCCACCTAACCCTTTAATAGCAACAATCTCGCCTTTTTGTAATAAGGTACAAACGGCATCAACATCGTCAAGCATAGAAAACATATAAGATGTAATTGGTTGATTATCTGAACGTTCTAACCAGGCTTTAGGACCGCAAATTTGACACGCTACGGGTTGGGCGTGAAAGCGACGGTTTTCAACATCGTTGTATTCCCAACGACACTCTGCACACATAGCAAAAGCAGCCATACTTGTGTTGTCGCGATCATAAGGTATGGCGCGAATGATACTTAGGCGAGGACCGCAATGAGTACAGTTCGTGAAGGGATAACGATACCAGCGGTTGAGGGGATCAAAAATTTCCGCTTTACATTTCGGACAAGTCGCAGCATCCGCAGGAATTTCTGTTTTCACTGCGCTGCTGACACTGTCAGAAATGACAAAATCTTGAAAGGTAGATTCGCCTTCATAACGCTTGCGCGTTACTTCATCAATTCTCGCTAATGGCGGACACTCTTTCTGTAATTTTTGAACAAATTTTTCTATAGATTCTTCACAGCCAGATACCCTAATGAGGACACCTTGACCGTCATTACAAACTTCGCCTTGCAACCCGTATGCTTTTGCAAGTCTATATACAGTGGGGCGGAATCCCACTCCTTGAACGATACCGCGAACCCTGATGATTTCTTCAGTAGACATGATATTTGAACTAATTACGTAGATGCTAAAGACAGAACTCAGAACTCAGAACTCAGAACTCAGAATACAGAACGGGCTGCGCCCTTGCACTCTACAGAATACAAAACGATTTCTTATCTTTAAACGAAGGCCTTGTACAATCTATTTACAGACTGTGTAACTGAATTAACACTGAGTTATGTAAACTTATTTTGTGTTCTGATTCAAGAGTTGCTTAGTTCTTTGGTAGTTATCTTCCAAAGTAAAACTCGGTTATTTCCGGAATCTGCTATGACCGCAGTATTTCCACACACTTTAATTCCATAAGACCAATTCAAGCTATCTCGTTTGGCTAACCCAAAATCACGATTTTCACCTTTACTTTGAAAATCTCTTTGTCCAGCAAGTGCATGACTTTCGCTTCCGTGCAAAGACAAAATTGATTCTGGCTTTTTCCAGCCTAATAGCCTTGAATTAGCTGTATCGCTAACAAGTAACCACTCACCAGCAGCAGTGACACCATAAGGCATACTCAAACTATAAGCACTAGGAAAATAAACTCCTTGATTGATTTCAACTGAATCAAAAGTTTTTTGTCCTAAAACTACTGCACAAGGGGCATTGTTTTCTGTTGGAATTCCCTGCCAAATCATCACACGGTTATTACCCGCATCAGTGACAACTAAATTTTCTTCCCAAACAGTGATGTCATGACACCAACGCATACTCGATGCTGAAGCAGTATCACCGCCATTTTCATCACGGGAGATCATATGGTGTTGTCCCAAGACAACATCAGCAGGCTGACCATTTTCTTGTGGTAATTGATGCCAAATTAAAACTCGGCGATTGCCTGTGTCCGCAACAAATAGCTTTCCTTGATGATAGAAAACTCCATAGCACCAGTTGAGAGTATTGGCTGCTGCTTGTTGAGTTCCTCTGTTTGGTTCGTTGTCAGTGAAATGAGTTTGACCTAATACTAAATCGGCTGGAACATTGCTATCTTCTGGCAATTTTTTCCAAATCAAAACGCGATGATTCCAAGCATCTGCAACTGCTAAACCTTCACCACAAGCACAAATTCCAGTTGGTACACTGAGTGTTGTCCTTCCCGGACTACCTTTGGCATTTTGTCCTTCATGGTTAAAGTCTGGTTGTCCAATCACCCAATCAGCAGGTTGACTATCTTGAGTGGGAACATTCCGCCATCCTAATAAACGATGATGTCCTGTATCTGATACCCACAATGGTCCAGTTTCAGATATCAAACAAGCACCACGAGGACCAAACATTTCTCTACTGCTGGGTAAGACAGGTGTTGCTAGTTCACCCACATCAAGAGTCGTTCCTAAAATAACTTCTGCACCTTGAGGCAAAAAAGGTGAAAGTTGGGAAACTTTTGCCGCTTCTGTTGCATCTTTAGGTGTAAGAGTCATTTTACTTGCTGTGTTCATCGGTTATTTTGGAATAAACAAATGCCGCTTTTTTCAGTGATCACTTACCAGTTTTCAGTTAGCAGTGTCGTTTTCCGTTGAGTTCCAAACAGGTATCAGTTAAGAGTTAGGACTTATCAGTGTCGTGTCCCGTTGTTCACTGTTTGAAACCCCTCAAAAAAATTTTAGATTAGAAGTAATTACTGAGTTGAAATTTGTTTGCGTGCTCAGCCGTTTAGAACTAAACTTCCGGGCTAATAATAGCCTCAGTTAATTTTAAGAGACGGAAAACTTTATAATTTTTTAGCTTTCTGTCTGAGATTTACTTCATCTTGAGTTCTTTATGTAGAAATGGCATTAAGATACCAGTCAAAAAGCTAGAGACAGTAACTGGTATCCAAAGGCTAACTTGAGTTTGTGCAAGCAAAAACAACAACGATGCACTTATACTAATACCAATTGCAGTTTGCTTGACAAAATTCATGGGGTCGCGCAGTAGCTTTCCCTTAAAAAATAGCCTAGCGCTGAACCATCCTATTTCTAACATGATTCCTCCTAAAAATTTTTCAACGCATTCAAGACTATTAGCCCTAAGATTATTCCAGGAATGACGCCAGCCGGACCAAAGAATCCACCAAGTAGTGCAGCTAACTCATAGCCTAAATCTTCTTTGGCTAAAATGATTCCGCCAATTGCACCGCCAATCATAGATAAGGCTGTTGCTACTAAAAACCACACAAATCCCGTCATCAGATTTAAGTCGCCAGCGATTAAGCTTGTGAAAAAATCTTTTAAAATAGGATTTGTCAAAAGGTCTGTCATTCTTATCTCCTGCACGAAAATTGTTAGTTGTTATTTTTTTAAACTACCAACTACTAACCATTATCGATTTCTGTCTCAACTTCTTGCAGTACCTGTGCTACAATTTGGGATTGTTCTATTTGTCCATGTTGAGTAAAAATTTCCCAAGCTTCTTGATAATAGGCACGCGCTTGCAAGAGATTTTTGAGATTTCCAGCTTCTGGTTTCTCTGAGTCGTCTGGTAAGTTCAATAAGGCGTTGGCTTTGTTAGAAATTGTGTTGGCGTATTCTAAGGGTGTGTCTTTAGGGTTACGCACTTTTAACGCTTCCTCATAAGCGGTGATCGCCCGCACAACATTCTCCAAAGGATGCGAACTCGGTAGATATTGCAAAGCGTTGCCCAGATTATTCTGCAACATCGCATATTCCCTGGGATGGCTGATTAACTCAATATGCTTCAGCGCCTCCTCAAATGTCTGCACTGCTAAGCCTTGACGCAGGTATTCTGTTTGTGTTGTCAAAGGCGTCGAGAGGTAAGCAATTGCAATATTGTTGTGTAAAATCGCATATTCCTGCGGGTACTTCTGCCAGGTAAACACCTGCAAAGCTTTCTGATAAGCCTGGATGCTATCTGTCACCCGCGCTAAATTAAATGGCACAAGTGACTGCAACACTAACCCAAAATTCATTTGGGTTTCTGCTACTTCCACGGGTGTTGCAAGCTGTTGTATAACAGGTAGGGCTTCATCTAATCGTTGTTTCGCTTCTAATAACAGTTGTTCCCCAACATCGGGAATAGCCTTCAAAGCAAGTGCCATTCCTACCTTTGCCCTAGCTTGCCAAAGTAAATTATCCTCACCACATAAATCATACGCTTGGTGACATAGCGAAACTGCATTCCATAAATCTTGGGCAGTTTTCGGCTTTTTTTGAAAGCCTTGCGCCATTTCAATCAGCATCTCAATTTTTTCTTGTGTCGTTGCGGGCGTTGAGGCTATGATATCCATTGCCGCCTTCACCGCAGAATCTGTCATGCTGAGGGTCATTACCATCTTCCTATAGCAGGTTGGACAATTGAGTCTTTCAAGTTCGCACACCTTTAAGATGCATATTTCTTGCATCTTTGGGTTGTACCAACCAAGCTTGTTTACGCAGATAATGAGTTGTGTCTTGGTAAATCCCCTCTTTTAAAATTAGGCGCTTGAGTTCCCTTTTAGTCAGAGGCTTGAAGATATAGCAACGGACAGGAAGCTTAGGACAACAATAAATTCACAATATACGCGCTTTGAAGGTGTCTACCGTCGACTTGTCCTAACGGGTTTGGCGACTGCTATAAAAGGGATAGAGCTATATTAAGCGTTTAGTATTTTGGCTAAAAAACCGATAAATACTCCTTGAATTAATTAAGTCTATTCTCTTTTAAGATAAAACATTTCTGTTGAAAAAAGTATATTTTTTTGTTTGATTTAGATAAAAATATCTTAACTTATATTTATATTCACTTTATACTTTAATAGGAATCCGCTTTGGTTTATGAACTTACTAGTTGAGGTAGGGAATGCTTAACTTCTAAGGCTTAACTCTTAACATACACTGTACTGAGTTCTGTTAAAAATTCAAATAGAAATCCTAAAATTTTCATTTGTTTCCAAAAAATTCTTTGAGATAACAGATTTTTTAATTATTTCCCTAAAAAAAACTAAGATTATCTTAACAGAATCTAGCTGTTATTTTATCTATCATTGTTCTCAAAAAAAGTTATAGGTTAACTGTTTTATCAAAATTAGACTAAATTTCGTTTCAAAATGTCTAAATCTTTCTGTGAAAGATAAACAATAGAATTAAAAAATACATGATATAAAAAATAAAGAATGAAAAACAGTTGAGACGCGACAATAACGTCACCTGAATCATGCAGGCTAAACAATAGAAAAAAAAGATAGCTGATGACTAACTTACTATGGCTGCAAGGTGGTGCATGTTCAGGCAACACCATGTCATTTCTTAACGCTGAAGAACCCACAGCTTGTGATTTAGTTACTGACTTTGGCATAAACGTCCTTTGGCATCCATCTTTAGGACTGGAACTAGGTGCAAACTTGCAGACAATGCTGTGGGACTGTCTTTTGGGCAAGATTCCTTTGGATATCCTGGTTTTTGAAGGCACAGTTATTAACGCACCTAATGGCACAGGAGAATGGAACCGCTTTGCTGATCGCCCCATGAAAGACTGGTTAAACGACCTATCCCAAGTTGCTAACTATATAGTCGCAGTGGGAGACTGTGCAACTTGGGGAGGAATTCCAGCAATGGCACCTAATCCTAGTGAATCGAAAGGATTGCAATTTCTCAAACGCAAAGAAGGGGGCTTTTTAGGAAAAGAATTCCGGACAAAATCGGGATTACCCGTGATCAACATTCCTGGATGTCCCGCCCATCCCGACTGGATCACACAAATATTAGTGGCGATCGCCACTAATAGAATTGGCGATATTGTCCTTGACGAGTTGCATCGTCCACAAACTTTCTTCAACACCTATACCCAAACAGGCTGCACCCGCAACATCCACTTTGCCTACAAAGCATCAACCACCGATTTTGGTCAACGTAAAGGATGCTTGTTCTACGACTTAGGTTGTCGCGGACCAATGACTCGTTCCTCCTGCAACCGCATTTTGTGGAACCGCGTCTCCTCCAAAACCCGCGCCGGGATGCCTTGTTTAGGTTGCACCGAACCCGAATTCCCCTTCTACGACCTCAAACCAGGAACTGTATTTAAGACACAAACCGTGATGGGAGTTCCCAAAGACTTACCCACAGGAGTGAACAAGAAAGACTATGCCCTACTCTCCATTGTGGCGAAAGACACAATGCCTCATTGGGCAGAAGATGACTTTTTTACAGTTTAGTCATTGATCCTTAGTCATTAGTCATTGGTCATTGGTCATTAGCATTCATTCAAAGCACAAAGCACAAATGACACAGGACAAAAAACAAATGGGAAATCAAACATTAGACATCTCCCCAGTCGGGAGAGTAGAAGGCGATTTAGATGTCCGAGTGGAAATAGAAGACGGGCAAGTCGTCAACGCTTGGACACATGCCGAACTCTTTCGAGGATTTGAAGTTATCCTACGCGGGAAAGACCCCCAAGCAGGATTAATTGTCACACCTCGTGTGTGCGGTATCTGCGGTGCTTCTCACCTGACAAGTGCAGCTTGGGCATTGGACACCGCTTGGGGAACAGAAGTCCCGCGTAATGCAATTTTGGCAAGAAACTTAGGTCAAATTGTCGAAACAATCCAAAGCATACCTCGTTACTTTTACGGTTTATTCGCTATTGATTTAACCAATAAAAAGTACCAATACAGTCCTTATTATCTAGAAGCTTGCAGACGCTTTGCCGCTTTCACTGGTAAGTCTTACGAACTTGGCATCACAATTTCTGCTAAACCTGTCGAAATTTATGCCCTCTTTGGCGGTCAATGGCCCCACAGCAGTTATATGGTTCCTGGTGGCGTGATGTGCGCCCCCACCTTAACAGACGTGACTCGCGCGTGGTCAATTTTAGAATACTTCCGCACCAATTGGTTAGAACCTGTGTGGTTAGGTTGTTCTTTAGAACGCTACGAACAAATTCAGACTTATGAAGACTTCATGGAATGGCTAGACGAAAGCCCAAGTCATGCAAACTCTGACTTAGGTTTTTATTGGCGCATGGGTTTAGATATAGGTCTAGATAAATATGGTGCTGGTGTAGGTCGATATGTTACTTGGGGATATTTACCTCATGAAGCAAAATACCAGAAGCCAACAATAGAAGGGCGAAATGCATCCCTGATTATGAAGAGTGGAGTCTACGACAGTTTCAGCGACACCCACACTCTCATGGATCAGACTTTTGTCCGGGAAAATACAACTTACTCCTGGTATGAGGAACTGACATCAGACATTCACCCCTTTGACCGCCTAACCAAACCAAGCAAAAATAATGTCAAAGACTTCAATGGGCAATACACTTGGTCAACAGCAGTACGTCACAAAGACTTAGGACGCTTGGAAGCAGGACCACTCGCACGTCAGTTAGTGGCTGGTGGTAAACATGGCGAGTCTTGGCAGCACTACGATGGGTTTATTCTAGATGCATTCAAAGAGTTGGGTGGTGCCAGTATTCATATACGACAGCTAGCACGAGTCCACGAAATTGTCAAGTTATACAGACAAGCAGAACGCTGCTTGCGCGAGTTCCGCCTGAATGACACCTGGTATATCAAACCCAAAGAAAAAGATGGGCGCGGTTGGGGTGCAACAGAAGCATCGCGCGGTTCCCTGTGTCACTGGTTGGAGATTGAGGGTGGTAAGATTAAGAATTACCAAATTATGGCACCGAGTACTTGGAATATCGGACCGCGTGACGCAGAAGGAATACGCGGACCGATTGAGGAAGCTTTAGTCGGGACACCTATTTTCGACTCGACCGATCCAGTGGAAGTGGGTCATGTGGCGCGATCGTTTGATTCATGTTTAGTTTGTACTGTCCACGCCCATGATGCCAAGACAGGTGAGGAGTTGGCGCGTTTCCGTACTGCTTGACACTCTCCCACCGCGTTCCTTGGAGTAACAGGTATAGCCGGGGATTTTAAGTGAAATACACATGTACTGTAGGGTGGGCATTGCAATGCCCACCCTACAGTACATGAACTTTTGTAACAAAAAATGAGGTTTTGCATAAAACACTACGCTTGAAGCTGATAAATAAACAGAAGTTCACCTATCACTTTTCTTAAAGAGGTAGTACCATGCGTCTTTAGTGGTTGGCAATCTTAAGCGTCATAATTATGTTTCTGGTTCTGACGATACAAACAAGTAGGTATCCTCAAAGCCTGGGCTAAGTCAAAAGCAGAGCAACAAAGTTATATGAATTTTATTGGCTTTTCTCTGTAAAATACGGGCTTTAGTTTTCATGCTGAGTGACCAAATACCATCAATTTTTATTGGTGCAAGATGTATGTTTATTTATTTTCATATTTAGAGGAAAAAATGAATAAGATTCATTTCTGGAAAAGTTATTTTGCCTTGACTTCTAATTTTTTGGTATCGATAGCTCCTGCTACACACCTGATTACTTTACTCGGTCTGCTGCTTGGAGTACAACAAGCGGCATCTGCTGCGACGCTTACGTTTGAGCAAGCATCTGTAGGGACGCTATCAACCTATACTGAATCTGGTTTTACAACTTCGGCAGTTTCTGGTCCCTGGGTTGTAAGTGACTCATACGGTAAACCGGCTCCCTTTATAAAATTTACGAACGAGGCTGGTCTAAACCCGCTGACTGCTACAATTCAAATTACAAATAATGACTCTAAATTTACATTCGGCTCGGTCGATCTTTACTCCAGTGTAACTCCAATCCCTTACGTAATAACGGGCTCGTTAAATTCAACAGCGGTATTTTCTTTTGAAGGTACGGTTCCAAACACTTTTGGTAATTTTAAAACTGTAGTCAACTCGAACTCGAATTACTTAATCGACAGCTTGACAATCTCTCTAACTAACCCGGCAGTAACATGTTGCTCTAATCCTATGGGGCTTGATAATATCACTGTGACACCTATTTCCACTACTTCAGTTCCTGAGCCAAATAGTTCTGTATTTTTTTTGCTGGGACTCCCGGTTGTCACTTGGCTTAGCCGACGGAATCTGACCCCTGGCTCAACAATCCGTAGAGACAAAAAATTGTCTTGAATATGTTCGATTTATAAAACAGAAAAAGCTGATTGGAATAGGTAAAAGACTTGACTAAACTCCTTATAGGAAGTTTTTGCAGTAATTCAGGCGATGAACCTAGACAAGAATGCTGGTACACCGCTTTTGATTGTCCAAGATTCTAATTTTACAAACGAAAACAGCGATCTAAGTAAGTCGGCGTTAAAAAATCAACCTATGTAACAAAATGTAAAATCAGCAAACAGCTTAGAAATGACTCATTCCACAATTTTTACAAAACTCAACATACATTGGTTTTATCGTGCCGACTTACTTACAAGAACAATTCACTAGGATTAATTAATATCCCTTGATGGTTTTTATAAAATCAAAGATGGTTTTCGGTTACAACAATTTTGATAACCAACCATTACTCCCCTACAATTGCCATAGTTTACAAGTTATTTGTTCAATAACTTCTTAATTTTGCTTTTCAAAGAATAGAGCGAACAAGCTTATGGCAGGCAGAACAGATATTTATCTTCGGTCCATGATGACCCTTTTTCTGTCTAGAAATCAGATGATGAACCGTTAACGGCTGCACTTGTCTTTCACACAACTCGCAACTCATGCTGTTGACCTAATGCTACTGATACTATTTGTATTATTACGTAATACTTAAGATGGTAATGGTGGGTTTATTTCCCATGATCCATTACCAATTACCGAATGCTTAATAGTTACTGGTTCTCGGTACCACTTTTTTGTTGGCTACTTGAGAGTGTTGGTTCAAAAATCAGATACGTCCCTCCTAACCCTTCTACAATTGTGCGAGTATTAGCAACCATCATTTTTTGGTAAGTGTCTGCTTCGCTTCCTGGCGCACCTAAGTTATTAACAAATAGCTTTCTTTGTGACACTTTCGCTTTTGTATTTTCAGTCACAGAGTTAATCCAATTAGAGTTGTTTGTTGTTGTTTCTGTAAAAAGCGTAGGAATCTTAGATTCTTTAATGTATGTAGCCAGTGATTCTATTCGTGTTGCACTAGGTTTTTCTCTATCGCTTATAGCTTCTAAAGCAGATGCATAAGAAAGACCGTATGCTTTGGCATAATAACCCATTGCATCATGAGTTGTTACTAATTCGCGTTGTTTGGCAGGAACACTAGATATTCTTGACTTAATCCAACCATCTAGTTTTGTGAGTTCATTTCTGACTTTTTCCGCGTTGTTACTATATAAAGATGCATTCTCTGGTACTGCTTTACTCAGGTTATTGTTAATAACATTTACCATCCTGATACCATTTTTCGCATTGTGCCAAACATAAGGATCAGAAACTGTTTTATCCTCTTCTTCAAACTTTAGCGGCTGAGGAACAGCACGTTGAGCAACTGCGATTTTTGCCCCACTATTTTTACTCGCCTTGATCAGCTTGACTACACTCGGTTCTAAATTGTATCCACTGAAAAGAATCAATTTAGCTTGCTGGATGGCTTGTTGATCTTCTGGTTTTGGTTGATAAAAGTAGGGATTTGTATCAGGGGGAATTAGGCAGGTGAGATTAATTGTCTCCTGTGCTATTTGCTTGGTTAAGTCACATAATATACTTGTTGTTGCTACGACTTTAGGAAGATTAGCATTGTGTTCACTGGAGTTGAGAGTGCCAGTAGAAGTGTTTGCCATACTACCTAAATTATGACACCCAAACAATCCAAGAGTAAAAGCAACGAGAGCAGCACGTAATGGTTGGATTAATTGTAACTTTCTTGACATAAATACTTCTATAAGAACAAACACAATAATAATGCTGTATCTTCCTTTTAGGAGTTGTTTTAACCAGCTATATTGTGCATCTTTAGGCAATTATAGAAAAATTCTCATAAACGAAACCCCCTGTTTCACTACTCCTACTAATTTCCTCATGTCGGGATAAACAAGGAAAACTTCTTAGTGGAGGATAAAACAAGGGGTATCGTAGCTTTACTGTTCTTTGTTCTTTTACAGGAAGTTTAGTGTTAGCAGTCTACTAATTCTGGTGTTTGGTTAAGAATTTGACTCTTAATGGAAATAAAATCTTGGTAAGCAGCAGAATCTAATCTATTTGGGTGAAAGACAGCAACGCTGTGACAATTCTGAAATGCCAATTTGATACCAAAATAACGCTCAACTGCTCCACGTATAGCATCTCCACCCATCATCCGCAACAATTGAGCACGCGCTTTTTCACTTGGTGGCGCTACAGCATGATTAGCCCATTCTTCTCCTCTTGCCAAACGTTCAGCTAAACCTTCAACAACACTCCAAGCATAAGGTAACGAATCTCTAATGGTGGCTACAAAATCTGCTTCGTTAACCTGACCTGCTTTTGCTTGTTCAATGAGATGCACACTCACGTTTAGAGACATATATCTTTCCTTTGGTGAACATTCGAGTCAACTGTGACTCAATTCCTGAACATAATAATCATTATCAATCAAGATATTGACACCATCGCAAAGAAAAGTAATATTCCACAAAAAATATTAATGCCATTGGCAAAAAAATTTAACATTATAAGGATGGCTGAAAACCCTGTGGCTATGCCTACGGCACGCACTCGCGTTCAGCCCTGGGATGCTTGAAAATAGAATTCAGCAATCCCTGATTCAGAAAAAAAGAAATTATTTATCCCCAAAGCCTTGACCAAGCTTCGTTTTTGACCAAATAAACAACTCACCATTTTCACCACCTGCAGCAAGTTGGTTACCTTGAGGATGCCAAGCGAGTGTTGAAAACCCGGATGAAACACCTGTAAGAATTTGAGAGACTTCCTTTGCTTCTTTCCACAGACAAATCCAGCCATCAGTACCAGCGGAAGCAAGCAGAAAGCTTTTGGGTGCAAAGGCGATCGCCTGAATGATATCAACATGATTCGTTAAGACTGTTGCTTCCCAACCCAAGGAGTCATCCGCCTGCTTCTCCCACACAACAATACCATCAACACTGGAACAGGCGACCAGAGGTGCGCCTTGTTGAGTCGCTAATTCTGACCATGCAATTTGGCGAATTTTGCCAGGAAAACCTTGCATAAGCCAAGGTTGGGCTTCGCCGTCAGAGGATAACATCTGCGATTCCACAACAGTAATGCTACGGTCCATATTACCAGAGGCAAGGTATTTGCCATCCGGCGACCAAGCTATTGCTACACTGACAGAAGGTATATCTAGGATATATGGGTCTTCATCCCAGTTTTGAGAGTCCCATATCTTGACTCCCAGGTAACCGCCAATGGCTAAGTACTCTCCATCGTCACGCCAATCAATACCCAAAACCGACGAGGCATCAAAATTCAAGGTGACGACTATTTCACGAGTATCAGCATTCCATACTTGAACATAACGCCCTAAGCTGAAAGCGAGATGATTGTCCGTCGGACTCCATGCTAGCTTATCAACCCACGCAGGAGAATTTTCTAAAGTGGCGATTAATTCGCTTTCTCGCCAAATTTTTACCTTTCCATCTTGTCCACCAACGGCTAAAAATTGTCCATCTTTGGAAAAGGCGGCACAATTTACTGATTCACCATTACCAGTTTGTAAAGTTGTCAGATCACCATCTTGCCACAGCACAACTTCACCAGCAGCAGAAGTTGCTGCTAGAGTTGTACCTTTTGGGGACCAGGCGATCACCGTAACATAATCCGAAAGCGTCCCCGAATATTGCTGTTCAAATTCTTTGGAGTTGAGGGTTGAGGCGTTCATGGTTGTGTATGGAAGATGAGGAGGGAAGGAGGGAAGGAGAGAAGGAGGGAGGGAAGGAGGGAGGGATATTTTCCCACACTCCTACACTTTTTGACTTTTGACTTTTGACTTCCCCGTTTGCGTAGCGCCCCGAAGGGGCTAGGGGCTGACTCCCTCATCTTTTCTTCAGGCCAAACAAGCGAGAAAATCTTGTTTTAGTTGGGCTTCGTCTAAGTTACGACCGATGAAAACCAGTTCATTTTTGCGGGTTTCACCTTTTTTCCAAGGACGATCCGCTTTTCCGTCAAATAACATATGTACCCCTTGGAATACAAAGCGGTTATCTTCCCCAGCAATATTCAAAATACCTTTCATACGGAAGATATCTGGTCCTTGGGTACGCAGTAACTCTCCCATCCAATCATATAACTTGTCGCCATTGAGTGTGCCTTCTGCTACCAAAGCTACAGAGAAAACAGTTTCGTCATGTTGATGCGCGTCTTCACCCAGAAATTCTGGATCAATTTCTAAGGCGCGGTTGAGGTCAAAAGCTTTCACACCCAACAAAGCATCCATTGATACCTCAGATTCACGGGTACGGTAGATTTTAGCCATAGCATTCATCCCCCGAATCCGTTTTTCTAGCTCATCAAGCTGTTCTGGTGGCACTAAATCGGTTTTATTTAGTAAAATCACATCGGCAAAGGCAATCTGTTCTTGTGCTTCATCGGCATCCCAGTGCTGCCATATATGTTTAGCATCCACCACCGTCACCACAGCATCTAACTCTAGTTGATCGCGCATATCTTCATCCATAAAAAAGGTCTGAATCACTGGCGCGGGGTCAGCTAAACCTGTGGTTTCTATGACTAAGTGGTCAAATTTATGACGACGCTTCATCAAATTACCGATGATGCGAATCAAATCGCCACGCACCGTACAACAGATACAGCCGTTGTTCATTTCAAAGATTTCTTCATCCGTATCAATAACCAATTGATTATCAATACCCACTTCTCCAAATTCGTTGACAATTACAGCAACTTTCTTGCCATGTTCGTGGGTTAGGATGCGATTTAACAGTGTTGTTTTGCCCGCTCCCAAGTAGCCAGTCAGAACAGTAACGGGGACTGAATCTGTTATTACCTCAGCAACCATGCCCTAGCCTCTTTCCTATATAGATAATCATTATCGCCTATCTTAATCGCTTTATATTTTAATGACGACTTGTTGCTGAATTTGATTCTGGAAAAATAACAAGACAACTGTGGTAATTTTTTTTACACAAAAATAAATGTTAAGACTTTAGCGCAAAAGAGTAGCTTGAGCACTTCTTTATAAATTCTTGGCGTTGCGTCTGTGCATAAAACACCTTCGTTTGCCCCTACTAAAAGGTCAATCTAGATAATACTTTTAATCTCCATAATCCGATGTGGTTGTGGGGATTTGTTTTGCTTACTCCCTTCACGGTGTAAGATTACCGATGTAATTTCTTCTCCCCTGCACCCAAGCGCTCCCTTGCTCCCCTGCACACCTTACGGTAATTTTCGGGCACCGAAAGGAGTAGACGATCGCCTGAGTGATCACGAAGTCCAAAATTTATTTAGCCCATGTAGTGTGACCCCCAACAATCCCAATACTGAAAAATATGAGGCGCTGCTGCTGAACAACAACATTCACAGCCAAAGTGAAACCTCCTGGTGATATGCTGGAGACTTTTGCCTGAAGGAATGGATCTTGTTTTGCGTAAAACTGGCTTATTCGTGTGATTCTATCTGTTGTAGACACAAAAAGCTTGGGGAGTGCAGCGTGGGAAAGCAACAAAATAATGGTAAAACCACGAATGGCAACACTAGTGTCAAAACAATTTTGATTTTAGCAGCCAATCCCACAAATACCGCAAGACTACAACTAGATAAGGAAGTGCGGGAAATAGAAGAAGGATTACAACGTGCTTCAAATGGGGGGCAGTTCAGGTTAGTAAAAAAAGGGGCAGTGCGATCGCGTGACTTCTACCGAGCAATTTTAGAACACCGACCACAAATAGTTCACTTCTGTGGGCACGGTACAGGAGTTGATGGTATTGTTTTAGAGGATGATACGGGGCAACCAACACAGATCGATAAGGATGCACTTTCAAAACTGTTTAAGTTGTTTGCAGTTAAGGGGGTTGAGTGCGTAGTATTGAATGCCTGCTATTCAGAAGTACAAGCAGAAGGTATTAGCCAATACATTAAGTATGTCATTGGCATGAATCAGACCATTGGGGATAAAGCTGCGATCGCTTTTGCTGTGGCATTCTATGATGCTCTAGGTGCTTCTGAAACAGTAGAGTTTGCTTTTGATTTGGGTTGTTCACAACTGGTAGGATTAAAAGAAAACCAAACGCCAGTTCTCAAGACAAGATTAATTCACCCTGCTGATATTCAGTTTGAAGCTGGTGATATTCCTCCTAATCCATATTTGGGGTTGTCGGCTTTTGGTGAGAAAGATGCAGCGTTCTTTTTTGGGCGAGAGGAGTTTGCTAATGAATTGTTTGAGATAGCTCACCACCAACAATTGGTTGCAGTTATTGGTGCGAGTGGCTCTGGTAAATCTTCTGTCGTGTTTGCCGGATTAATTCCTAAGTTGAGAGAAGAAGGTATTTGGTTAATTGACTCATTGCGTCCCAAAAGCCAACCATTTGATGAACTAGCCTTAACTTTAGTGCGTCAATTAGAACCAGATATTAATAAAGTCGAAACAGCAATTCAGGTTGGTAGATTAGCACAAAGTCTAAAAAAAGGCGAAGTTAAGCTACATCTGTTAGCGTCTCAAATTTTAGAAAATAAACCGTCGAAACACTTTTTGCTGGTTGTAGACCAGTTTGAAGAACTTTACACTCAATGTCTTGACAAGGAAGAACAACAGCGCTTCATTGATACTTTATTGGCAGCAGTTCAACACAAAAGTATCACGTTGGTTTTTACGTTGCGTGCTGATTTCTACGAGCATGTTCTCTCTTACCGTCCATTCAGCAATGCATTACAGCAAATTGCATTTAAACCACTGGGGTTAATGGAGCGAGAGCAATTAAAGCTAGCCATTGAAAAACCCGCTCAAAAGTTAAATGTACGACTGCAAACGCATTTAGCCGAAAGAATACTAGATGATGTCGGGGATGAACCGGGTAATTTGCCTCTACTAGAATTTGCTTTAACACAATTGTGGGATAACCAGAAAGATGGTGAACTGACTCACAGAGCCTATGATGAGGTTGGTGGTGTCAAGCAAGCACTAGTGAAACATGCTGAACAAGTTTATTCTAGACTAAGCCACTCCCAACAGCAGCAGGCACAACGAGTATTTCTGGCATTAGTAAGGTTGGGTGAAGGAACAGAAGATACGAGGCGCGTTGCTACTCAGAATGGTAGAGTCGAAGGGGACTATTATGTCCCGCTCCTCTCTATTAGATCCGGACG